>JAAYOK010000118.1 GCA_012520355.1 Bacillota bacterium
AGGGGAAGAGATCCAGGCCCAGATTGATCCCAATTCTAAAGGTGGGACTAAAGACATTCGATGTGGGGAAAATAGCGTCCACCACCGCCTCCACAGGAAGCGAGAGCCTATTTGTGGCCCGATACTGGGTCCCGGCGGCGAAACGCAGGACAAAACCATGATGGTCTTGGAAATCATCAAAGGGAGTTACATAACCTATACCCGTTCCCAGATACCCTCCACTCGAACGTTGCACGCCGCTAAAGGAGATCAAGAGCTCCCTGGATGGATCAAAATCCAAGTCAATGGTCATGAGACCATTGGTGAGCATAGACCCAAAGAACGAAGAGATCAGATTGAGAGGATTCGAGCTCTCCGCCGCCACAGGCTGCGTGGGAGGGGTAAGATTCCCAGGGGTCGCCTGTGTTCCCTTCTGATCGATGGTGGGAGTCAAGCGAAGACCGATTCGAATGGGGAATCCTTCGGCCTCGCCCCGCTTCGTCAAAAGGCTACCAACCCGAATTCCAAAGGTCGGTGGCAGAACGGTCACATTCATGGTAGTAGGTGTCCCAGAACGGGTAGTGCGGCTAATGGCCCGCACTGTAATAGTGGCCACCCCCGGTTGGAGACCGGTGACCACACCATGTTCATCCACCGCCACCTTGGATTCATCGCTGGAGAAAAACAGGAAATCAGGATTGGCTACAGGTCGGCCCAAGGTGTCTAGAGCATAGACCGTGATCTGCTTCGCCTGACCTAAGTTAAGTCGCAACTGCCCAGGCACGGCAAAGACTTGTTCAATATTTCTCTCAATGACCTGCACATCTGCGGGAAACAGCTCATTCACCAAGCCATCCACAAGCCCTGGTCCATCCGTCACTCGAGGCGCAGAGCTCATGGCGGATCCCACCAGCTGAGAGTGGCCATTTTCCAGCCTAAAGCGCTGCACACCAAGGACAGCTGTGTTTTGTAGCATGGTAATGGAACCTGTAATCACCTGATCCGCCAATCCAGCCTCTAAAAGAGTCTCCGCCCGTTCCCAGGCAGGCGTATCATAGGCAAATCCTAAGCTGTCAATCTGGGTAGCCAGGGAGATACTATCCTTAATCTCAAATTCTCCGTATTGGACCAAACGAGCGGCAATCCCTTGGGACATCACCCGTGATAAGTTCGTTAAATCCGCTCCCTCATGGCTTTGGGTGTCAATATATCGTCCTTCAGCGTCGAGGGCCAGAAAGTCTAAAACGACGATCCTTTCCCGGCCTAAACTCGCTTCTACGCTGGTCTCCGCCCCCCCGAGAGCAAGAGTAACAATCAACAGTACGAGGACAGATTTCCAGACCTTGGTCATAGCACAACACTCCTATTCTTATCCATATCCTTTCCACATTCCCCTGGAACCTCCTGTTCCTAGGCCAGATGTAGATATCGTTCTAGTTTCACGGCAGGAACATGATGCCAGTATAGAGAAAACAACAAACAAGTTAGCTATATTACAGGAAAGGGTGGAACCATGCCCTCCAGATACAAGAAGAACTTGAGCCTCAAGTACTTTGTTGTTCCGGCCATCATCATCCTGCTCACCTTTGCCACCGTCAGCTTCTTAGCCATTCGTGGTATTCGCAGCTCCTTTTATAGCTTATTAGAACAGCAAGCAACGCAACATGCAGAAAACTATGCGCTACAAATCACCAAGAGTACAGAGGCCATTGAAGTGATCAATGAGCTCTTAAATGACAAACTCCTAACGGCTATGAACTCCGTTTCTCTCATAGTTGACCGCATTGATAATGAGACTTTAACGGTATGGGCCGATTCCCTAGGCATTGATGAAATTTACTACTACAATCAAGCTGGCGAGATCCTCTACTCGAACCAAGAGCACTATCTCGGCTGGATGTCGTATCCTGGACATCCTGTAGATGACTTTCGCCTCAGCCCAGAACCGTTTCGTATCGAGGATATCCGACCCGACAGTGAATCAGGCATCCTCAACAAATACAGCTATGTCCGTACCCCTGAAGGTTTTTTCCAACTGGGAATTCGCGCCATACGCCTGGATACACTGGTGGATGCCTTCGAGCCCAACTCCTTACTCACCGAAATGGCCCACAAAACCCACGTTGATACACTCTACCTCTTAAATAGCGATCGAATTGTTCAGTCCAGTTCCGATCCGAGTTTGATTGGCTCACGCATAGAAGAACCTTCCCTACAAGAAATGCTGGCCCCAGGGGAACCCCAGGTGATGATCAAGCGTCTCCCTGAGGAAGGGGTCTACCAGGTCTATACCCCTGTCAAGCTTGGGGACACGACAGTGGGAATCCTTGGGCTGACTACATCCCTGGCACCTACACAGCGGATGAGCGATCAATTGACCATCTTCGGTCTTGTCGCCATCGCAGTCATTTTTGGTTCCCTCAGTCACGCTGTCTATATCACCTACAAACGGAAGAATCAGTTACTGGAGATGGCCTATCACGACCCAAACTCGGGTTTGCCCAATCGTAGAAGTCTTCTCAGCACTGTTCTGGATAACAGACAAGCCAATACCGCCCTCCTACTTGCCCATGTCCGGAATTTCGACAATATCAACCTCGTCTATGGCTTCCACTTTGGACATACTCTGTTCCGGGCCCTAGCCCAACATGTGCAAGCATCCTTCGCTGATCGCTACCAAGTCTTTCACGTGGCAGGAAATCGCTTCGGGTTTTATGTGCCCACCTATCTACCGAAAGACGAACTCATTGCCTTAGCCAAGGAAGTTGTGGAGGTATTGGAAGAAGCCATTGAAGAACAAGGATTTAAACATCAACTCGATGTGAGGGTGGCCATTTGCGATATCCCTGATCCACAAGCCGATCCAGAGAAGATTTTTGCCAACGTCTCCGTGGCCTTGCTCCACGGAGAAACGGCAGAAGAACCCTATATTTTCTTCACCCCCGCCATGGAAGAACAGCTCTTACGCAGTGATGTGATCGAGCGTGAGCTCAGAAGGTTCTTAACGGATCCCCAAGGCGAACAGGCAGGGAGACTCTGGGTCGAGTATCAACCCATCGTGGATCTTACGACCAATGAAGTGGTCTATTTTGAAGCACTCACCCGCATGCATTTGCCCGGCTTGGGTCGTATTGCGCCCCCAGAGTTCATTAAGATCGCCGAACAGCAACAACTCGCAGTGGAACTGGGAAAATGGGTGCTCTGCGAATCCTGCAAGTTCCTGCGCCAACTACGGGAACATGGCTTTGACCATATTCTTGTCTCCATCAATATTTCTGCCTCGGACCTCTTGCAAACAGGCTTCGCAAAACGCATGATTGACCTGGTGGGCCAATACCAACTTACGCCACAGATTATCAATCTGGAGATGACCGAGTCCACGCTGATGCTCGACTCCGATACAGCCAATGAAGTGCTTCAGAGCTTGAGAGCCCAGGGGTTTTGCATCGCCATCGACGATTTCGGGACAGGGTATTCCTCCTTTGCCCGCCTTGAAGATCTAAGCGTGGACATCATTAAAATCGATAAATTTTTTGTGGACAAGATCCTCACCACCGACACCGAAAGGCTCGTCATCGGCGATCTTGTGCGCATGTGTCATCGTTTGGGGCTGAAAGTTGTGGCCGAAGGGGTGGAAGAAGAGACCCAACGTCAATATCTGAAGGAACAAGGATGCGACCTGATGCAGGGATACTTATTCAGTAGACCACTTCTTCCCGCCGACGCCATCGAACTCTTGCAGAGCCATAGACGCTCCCAATTGGCCTAACGGACACCGCCGCCTCCGCCGCCAAAACCACCGCCACCACCGCCGGAGAAGCCTCCTCCTGTACCACTAGTTCCTTGGGGCATGGTTACTTTGGCAACGGACTGTCCCACGGTATTGGTCATATGACGAATACCGCCATAACCGAAGGTATGGTAGTAAAAGAACCAGTTTCCTCCGAATCGATAGTCACCCTGTTCCAGATTGGGGAAGCGAACTTCAAGCTGCTTCAACATCTGGTCAGCAACACCAAGGGTAACCGCATAGGGCAAGAAATCCTCCCAGATGCCAAGGGAACCCACACGGGCGGTATCAACCCTAGATGACTCCTGCAGGTAACGCCGAAATGCCTTCCATTTGGTGTACTCTAGATGGCCTTTGTCCGAATGGCGAGCGGCCACAGCAACAATGGCGATCAAAGCAGCAAAGGATATCACCAAAGCGGCAGCCCCTGTGCCATAGAGGGAAGACCCCAAGGCTAAAAAGCTTAGACCCACCAGGAGCAGAAGGGGTAGTAAGAACCACAGGACTTTCTTCGCTTGGGTATCGTAGAATCCATGTTCTTTCGACAGTTCCTTGACCTGTGTGGTCCATTCAGTCCAAAAGGTGGAGAAGCTCTTGGCATTGTCTTTTGCATAGGCTTGAAACTCCTCCAGTGCTACTTCTTCCTTGCCCATTGTGGTAAAGAGAAGTTCTAGCAAATCCTGTTCATAGGGGCGCAAATTGTCCCAAGGGGTATCCTTGGAGCGCCTAAACCTATAACCAGGCTCCCCCTTGCCTGTTCCTTGGAGGCCCCCAACCTCTTCGATGGAAAGATAACCCCGCCTCGCTAGATCCAGCAACGTAGACGTGAGATCTCTGCTGTCCACCGTGCGTCGATAGAGCACCGCCACCTCAGCCGGTGGGTAGTTGGCAGGTAGCTCCTTATAGTACCGCTCTCTGTAAGCCGCTTCCCTTCTTCCATACGTCATCCACATGTAGACCAGAAAAACCACACCAAGGGAAAGAATACTAGCTGCGAAATAGGGATCGAGCCGTTTCGCCCGCTCGATCCGGGCCAGTCGTTCTTGCTCCTGCCTAATACTCTCTTCCTTGGCAGCCTCCTTACTACTTTCCTCAGCGAAGATGGCTTGTAGACGTGTTTCACCTGTACGTCTCTTGCCCAAGGGAACGAGGGCATTGGGAAAGACCACGCGCCCTTCCACAAAGGTCTGGGCCGGGAGGTTCTCTACCTCCCAGACAATCCGAGTGGGCGATTCAATAGTTACAACCCCGTGCAAGGGACCATGTCCCCAAGCAGCGATTTCATCGAGATCAGCGCCTAAGGGAAGGGTCAAGACAATCTTCACATGATCCCGAGGCTGATCCCAGCGTCTACCCACAAATTGATAATAGAATTCTGCCACATCTTCATGGTTAAGAATCACGTTATGAATTACGTAACTCAGTTCAAATTGGCGAGTCTCGTCAGTGGCAGAGAAACTCCAGTCTACATAGACTTCATCTGCCTCTTCACGGACAAAAAATGTACCTGGAGGGCCTGGAGTATCTGTGTCTAGACGTGTATACTCCATTCCCTGTTCCCGCACAACCAGATCACTGAGTTCAATCCCCCTGGTCGTATCAAACCATTGGTACATGCCGGAAAATGTCCCGTCGAACTTCACCGTATGGGTTTCGCTCACACGCACCAGACCATCAGCTCCTACTCTAGCATCGATGGTCAAATCAAGAAAGCGATGGCTCCGTGCTTCAACCTGGAAGCCAGAAAACACCACAAGACAGAGGACGAGGGACCAAAAAAACCAACGTTTCATTCCGTAACCCCCTCAAGAATAGTCCATACTCCTAATATGACACTTCTTCTTTCTTTCCATAAGCCAGCTTTGGTTCCTGCCTATCCTGGCTGGCGCTGGGCAAAAAAAGAAGGCGCTGGTTCCCATGGAGGAAACCAAACGCCTCTTCTTTGTCTTAACCTTTTACCGCACCGCCCATCAGTCCCCGTACGAAGTACTTCTGCAAAGAGAGGAAGACAATGAGGGGCACAAGCATGGAGACAAAAGCGGCTGCAGTCAAGAGATGCCAGTCTTGTCCATGGGAACCTACTAAACTGGACAATCGCATGGTCAGAGGTGCCACCGATTGATGGCCGCCCAGGTAAATCAAGGCCACTAAGAGGTCATTCCAAACTGCCAGAAACTGAAAGATCACCAGTGAAGCCAAAGCCGGAACACTTAAAGGTATGGCTAGTCTAAGAAAGGTAGTCCAGATGGAAGCACCATCGATATGAGCTGCTTCGAAGAGCTCTTCCGGTAAGGATTGGAAGAAGGTGTGGAGCATGAAAATGGAAAAGGGCAAACCATAACCGGTATGGACCAACCACAATCCCCCAAAGGTCCCGGAAAGACTCAGGACATTGTAGAGACGTAAGACTGGAATGAAGGTCATCTGGGTTGGTACCACCAGCATCATCACAATCAAGCCATAGAAGAATCCCCGGCCTTTAAAATTGAGCTTCGAAAGGCCAAAAGCCGCGAGAGCCGCCAAAAACACAGGAATCACTGTTCCGCCAATGGAAATGATA
>JAAYOK010000119.1 GCA_012520355.1 Bacillota bacterium
GATCATCCTTTGGCCACGGACTTATATGGAGCGCAGCAAAATGTACCCCTACTGGATATTGATATCCCTGCGTAGTAAGGCTTTAAGCGAAAATTTGGCTTTTAAGAAACTGACAAAACGGGAATAAAACGGAGACCGCTTAGCAGTCTCCGTTTTTACGTAGATCTTATTGAAGAACATCATTAGCAGCGTTTTTACCAGCAATACGACCAAAGACGACTGCATAAGACACATAGTTACCACTCATATAGTTGCTTCCGTGGCCAGCACCAGCAACCTCGCCAGCAGCATAAAGGCCGGGGATGACTTGTCCGTTGATATCTAAGGCTTCAGCTTCTGGGCTAATCCGAACGCCACCAAGGGTGAACATCATGTTTGGACCAATCTCAACGCCATAGAATGGAGCACTTGTAATGTTCGATTCTGCAGCGGTTGCTACAAAAGCGTCAACATCAAGGTTAAAGATTTCAGCAAGTTCAGCTGTGGTATTCGCTTTGCGAATCAATGTGTTGTTTTCGAGATCGGTAGCTACTTGATCATTGGACCAACCTAGAATAAAGGGTGTATCAGCTTTTACAACTTCTTCGGCAATAGCACTGTCAAAGATAACGAACATGCGACCATCGGTTTGTTTTACAAGCTCATCGTAAACCCGAGCAAAGGCGATGTTTTCATCAACAAAGCGCTCACCTTCACGGTTCACTAAGATACCGCCAAGTAAGGTAGGTACATAGAAACGAGTGTAGACATCTCTGCCACTATCAGTGGTAGAACCGCTTGGGTAGACCTTAATGTATTCCATGTTCTGTAAGGAAGCTCCAACTTCTTGGGCCAAGAGGATACCTTCACCCTGCAGTCTGGTATCACCGGCAACCTTTGGATTCATGGCCATAATTTCAGGTGCGTACTTATAGAGCATCTCTTGGTTACCTACAAAACCACCAGTGGCCAAAACAACTCTATCAGCCATGACTGTTAAGGTGTTACCATCATTTTTCAGAACTTGTACTCCGATTACTTCGCCAGAGGTATTTGTGACGAGTTCAGTAACGAGGGAACTTGTATAAATGTTAGCTCCAGCTTCTTTGGCAGCAGCTTCTAGGGTTTGAATAATGGCAATACCGGTACCTGGGAATGGGTGCGAACGCACAAATCTTTGGATGGTGTGTTCTTGATAGTTTGGTTGAAACTCAAACTCACAGCCCAGATCGGCTAGCCAGTCAATCGCTGCACCGGCATTTGCGGTAAAGCGTTTGGCAAGTTGTAAGTCATTGTTAAAGGTGCCTTCTCTGAGCATATCTTCGAGGTGAAGCTCAGGGCTGTCATTTGTGAGCCCAGCGGCTAGTTGAAAACGGTGTCCTGCACCACTCATGCCACCACCAGAAAGAATGGTAGAACCACCGAGCATAGGTAGTTTTTCAAATACCATGACCTCGACGCCAAGTTGGCTCGCTTCAACAGCAGCAGCTAGACCAGCAGCACCGCCACCTACAACGACAACATCTGTACTCCATACTTCGTTGGAAGCCAGTGCCGAACTGGAGACTAGTGCCATAATAAGGAATAAGAATACAATAGAACTACGAAGTTTTCTCATCAATTTTTCTCCTTTAGGGAAGCAACTAGAAATTTGCTAAAGACTAAAATTCAAATGATGCCTCCAAATAATAATAAATAAAATAGGGGATACTTCCTGACAATCCCTCCCTTAAAAATCCCCTTTTGGATCATGGTGATTGTATTCGCTTTCACAAATGAACCTCCTGCGCTTGGTGAAAAAGATGACAATGGTGTAACAAAATGCCCTGTAATTAAATGGTCCGTTGAAAACGTAAAATCCATGGTTCGATTGAGTGATTGTGGAAATCTTGACAAGCCATCACTTGGCTTATATACTAAGACTCGCCGCCTAAATCACAGACGAAATAACTAGAAGAGGTGTAGAGAATGAAGCACTTAAGTAAGATTACGTTTTTTGCAATTACTGCGGTACTATTGCTTTCCATGGGTGTTTTGGCCTGGAACGACGGTACCTACAGTGGCGAAGCAATGGGACATAATGGACCGATCAAAGTTGAAGTAAGCGTAGCAGATGGCCTTATTACTAATATTGCTATTATCGAACACACCGAAACACCATACATTTCCGACGCTGGCTTTGAAGTGATCAACACCATTATTGCTCAGCAGAGCTTAGAGGTAAATGCAATTAGTGGGGCAACAGTTACGAGTGAAGCAGTTATTGTTGCTGTGCAAAATGCTTTAGGACTAACTGACGGTGTTTATGCTGGTGAAGGCGAAGGTTTTGGTGGTCCTATCGTTCTTGAAGTCGCAGTTAAAGATGGTCAGATCGCCGACATTACTATCAAAAGCCATAGCGAAACTCCTTATCTTTCTGACTTAGCTTTTGAAAAAATCCCTGCAGCGATTATTGCAGCTCAGACTACGGAAGTAGACACGGTTTCTGGTGCCACAGCTAGTAGCAAGGGTATCATTGCGGCAGTAGAGAATGCTCTCGGGAAGTAAACAAGGTGGCCTTTAAGAGGACACGGTTGGCAAAAGGTGATCTGGTTGTAATTGTGATTTGTATAGCTGTAGCGCTGATCACATTAGGCTACTATCGTTGGCAAACATCCCATGCTGAGGAGGGTGACGTCTTAGTCGTAAGGCACACCGGTTTAGGTGAAGAAGAGATCTATACCCTCAAAAGAGATGGACAATTTGAGGTAGAAGGTGAGTTAGGGGTCGCCATCGTCGAGGTTCAAGGCGGAAAAGCACGTTTTGTCTCTGCCCCTTGTCCTGATCAGCTCTGTGTCAACGTATTTGGGTGGATCTCCAAAGATAGTCATCTAAGTTTCTGTTTGCCGAATCAAGTCTTGTTAGAGATCAAAGCGAATTAGAAAAAAGTAATGTAACGCATGAGCGGACTACCCAACTTCGAGGATAGTCCGCTTTTTTGTGCTTGCGTTCTTAACTGAGGTGTTCCATCGGCATTAATGGACTTCATTAACAATAATTGTGCTATTGGATGTAATGATACTAACGACCGGCTCTGCGCTTCTTTCGACGCTTGTTCCGGTTGAACCATTGTAGATGTCATCGCCGAGCTGAAAATCTATGGCTCCTCGGGTACTGCTTAAGTGAAAGGTAGCAAGTGTATTTTGCGGCAGCTTTAGCTCAATTGGGGCATTGGTTGTCCTAAACAGAAACGAACCCTGCGACGGAAAAGAAACCACCCCAGAGATTGCACCATGCTCTGTTTGCACTTGACTCGAAAAGGCCAGATCCAGTTCTCCCAGCATGATGGGGGCCTGAGTTGTCTGCAAGTGAACTGCGCCGCGGCCAGAGTGTAGAGTGATGGGGGCGTTTTGATTTATCAAGGTAAGTTCAGCATTGAACCTGCTGACGATCTCGATGGGTCTCTGGGCAGTTTGTGCCTTGAACTGGCGAAATTGCCCAGGTGGGGCATAGACTGTGTAGTTGACCTCTACATAGTCCACACCTGCAGGAAGTGCTGGCCTGCGGGCTTCTAAGAGAATCGACGATGGGCGAACATTCTCAACGATACGCACCTGAAGAAGGGCATTTCTAACACCCGTCTGAGAAACTCCATCAGCTACAACTTCTGCAATAATCCGAGCTTGTTCTTGGTTTGTTATGGGAATCCATGTGATCGAGCCAAGAAAAGAGGAAAGTTGAATTGTCGTAACCCTAGGTTGAAGTTGATACTCTTTTACCCTTGCCATTTGTGCCCAAGCCGATCCAGTCAAAGCTAAGACCAATACGTAGATAATGGTGATACAAATCAGGATCCTTTTCATCCGTAGTAGCCCTCACGCTCTCTAGTGTTATAAAATCCACGAGTGGGTGCAAACTTCACTGTTATTATATCAGTCCAAGCATGGTAGTGACACTCAATGTTCAAGCAGCTCAGTTACTGGCCGTAGACTATTATGGTAGCGATGTGCGATATCACGCAAGAATGATGGAGACGCGCTTGGTGAAGACTTGGCGAGGCTAACAGGTAGATCACTCCACGGATTGGCTTATAGCGCTGATCAGAACGTTCTACACTCCTCGTTGGTTTGGTAAGCATCGCTTAATGTCAGAAAAGGCAGGAATGATGATATTGGCGTCGAAAATGTAAGAACAAAATGAAGTTTTTGTTTTCATTTCA
>JAAYOK010000120.1 GCA_012520355.1 Bacillota bacterium
GCGATTTCGATGTCTAATCCTTGCAGCATGTCATGCATATGCTGCAACTTGGCAGCGTTCGTTGTGCCATAGATGAGTTTGATAGAGCTCCCCCCTTGAGACCCTAATTGTGTTGATTCTCTTCATCGAAGTAAATCTGGCTACCCGTGGCATCCCGTTGACCCTGGTACTTTCCTCGATACGGATAATAGGCGTCTTGATCAAGCTGGGCAAAGACTAGTTGGCAAACTCGGCGACCAGCGGTCAGCTTAATGGGCAATTGATTCGCATTGTACAACTCCAGGGTAATTTCACCTTCAAAGCCGGGATCAACCCAGCCAGCATTTTGGATAAAGAGACCCATACGGCCAATTGAGCTACGACCCTCAACAAAAGCGGTGAGGTTGTCGGGAAGTCTAATGTACTCCATCGTTGTGGCGAGCATGAACGAATGCGGGGGCAAGATGATCTCCTCTTTGTCAAAGGAGATGTACTTGGCAGGGTTCTCAAGATCGATATAGGCAATATTGTGTTCATCGAGTTTCAGGAAATGTGTACCCAACCTCAAATCAACGCTCGCGGGCTGAATCTGTTTGCCAACCCGTATACTTCCTGGACTGATCTGGTCATCCTCCAAAGGCTCGATAGCCAACTCTCCCCGATCTAGTAAGTCTCGAATCGTCTTATCCGATAGAATCACTTGAATGCTCCCTTCCTACTCTTCATTTACACAGGCAGTTGACGGTCCCTTGGACGCAGAATTAGCGGATCGCCTTGCCGATACCTTTGTTACGTCGCCACTCTGGCGGTTTTCCATCGTCGCCCCAATACTCATCGATTTTGACTATGGTATCGCCTTCAAACTGAAAGAAAGAGACGGCGTGGCAAGAAAAGTTCTCTTCTGCTGTCCAGACAAAGGCCACAGTAACCAGTACATCGTCAGATACGACCTCTATTCTTTCCACTCGGCCATGCCAACTCCCTGGGTATTCGCAGTTGGCAACAAGGAACTCATCTACGGAGAACTGTTCATTTGTATTGTGCCAGTTGATGATGGCATCAGGTGCAAAATAGGTTCTGAGAGTAGAGGCGTCTTGTCGGGCGACTTGATGCCAATACTCAATCACCAGCTGCTTTTTGTCCATAGCTTTTCCACCCCACCTAATCGCCCTAGGCTATGTACTGACAGATATCTAGGACTACATTGCCTTGTTCATCCGGCGTGGTAAACCTAGGACAAACATATCGCTCAAAGAACCAATAGGCTCCCTGCTCATCACAGACGATCTCATAACCCTTCTTTTTGAGCACCTCTGCACACAGATACTCTTGCCCATAGATCTCAGGCTCTTTTCCGTACACCCAGACAACACCAAGGTTTGCTGGGGGAAAGTCAACGGAGAGAAATCCCCGGGGTACATCTGCCCCTGCAGGGCAGAAGACACCGATCCAATACTCAAATGGCTCATTTTCCTTCCAACGCATGAGCCCAATCGTGGCGTCGCCATCTTCATACAGCGCTTTTGGATCAAAGGTGCTTTGTAGCTCTGCAAACCACCCCTGAGAAAACCACTCAGCCCACTTTTGGGCGAAGGAACCGTTAACCCTGTCTTCATCAGAATACTTCTTTCCAATGAAGCGCATTGCTGGAACACTCTGCCTATAGGTTTTGATCATCTCAGCCACTTTGTTACACTCCATTCCAATATTGTGTTGCTCCTGCATTTTCCTATCAGCTTCTTTCCACAAGCAAGTCCCAAGACCTTCCTCTTCCCCGCTTCACACAATATTCTGACATTTCGAGGTGCTATCCTGACCCTCCTACGAACTCTAACCGCGCTAGGTACCTGAGGACTTAGCATCCTCAGGACCTACCAAATGACACAAAAGCAAAGAGTTTCCAAATAGAGTGATCTATCCGTTTAGGAGACCATAGGTCTCGTCTACATCTTGGACAAACAAGATACCATTACCTGGCTGATCAATCTTCAGCTCGTCCCGTATTGCATGGATAATTTTCTCAGCCGCCGGAGTGGCAATCAGCATTAACACAATCTCCTTCTCTGGTTCAATTTCCATGTTCAAGAACGTCGCTGTCTCATGGATCCCAGAGCCACGAGCGTTAATAATCGTTCCCCCGCGGGCACCCGCTTCTCTGGCAACATCCATTACAGTTTCTCCTCTTCCCTTGTCCACAATGACAAAAACCGCCTTGTACACGCTAACACTCCCTCCGTCTCCAACACTCGACTCATATTCTTTTCCCCCACGACCCATGACCGAACCGATGGGCGTGGTAAAGGCAATTCCGTGATTAGGCTTACTGAAGTGGAGATGATGATCAATGGCGTCTACGGCCCTCTTGCTAACTGACTCCTCGCCCACCATGAGGACTACTTCTTTACGAACATCCGTCAACTCCAAAAGCCTGAGCCACCGATTGGTGACTGTACCTCTGCCGAGCATAATCGTACCGCCCGACATCCCACTTTTTCTCGCTATACTGAGTGCCTTACTTCCCAAACCGAAGCTCACGATTACACAGACCAACTGATAACGTTTTCCGTTCGACTCAGGACTGTACATCACTATCAACTCCTTGTTTCTGCGATCTTTTTTGGAATATGAACCCGAGAACCTGTAACGTAAGAATCGGCGCCATTGCCACTAACGCGATCATCCCAAAACCATCACGGAGTAGATTTGCACCAGGGAAGGCACTGGCGGCACCTTGGACAAAGGCCAGGATAAACGTAGCTGTCATGGGTCCTGTCGCTACTCCACCAGCGTCAAAGGCAATACCCACAAACAATGTAGGTACAAAGTACATCATACCAATGGCAATGATATATCCAGGCAAGAGAACATGCCACAACTGTAGCGATGGGACCAAAATGCGGATCGTTGCGAGAGCAACAGCTAAACCCACCCCGATGGAGAGTGCACCTCCCACTGCCCTACGCTTAACATAGCCGCTCGTTACATCTTCAATCTGGTGGGTCAGTACAAACACTGCTGGCTCGGCCAATATCGTAAAGAAACCAATGACAAAGGAAGTTAACACAAGCCATAATTTGTTGTCCATGGACGCAAGACGCAAACCAAGTTCGGCGCTTATCTCCATAAACCCACCATCTACCCCAACAAAAAACACAATCATACCGATAAAGGCATAGAAGAAACCTTTGACTAAGCGAGCAAATGGCTTGGGGTCTAGTTTGAAGAGTAGTCTCTGTAACACAAAAAGGGCAACTAAAAGGGGCAGGAGACTGACAAAACTCTCACTGACCGCACCAACAATATAACCTAAGAACGGCCGGAGAATCTCCCCACGTCCAACTTGAATTGGCTCCAGACTAGCTACTGCATACTCCTGTGTGCCGATGACGATGTTCAAAACCATAACGGCCATGATAGCACCTGCCGAGGCAATAGCCACCAACCCAAAACTATCCTCTTCAGACGCTTTGCTGTCTTTACGTAGGCGTGAAATGCCCACAGCAAGAGCCAAGAGAACTGGTACAGCCAGTATACCTGTGGTAGCGCCCGATGCATCGAAGGCGATAGCTAGGAACTCTGGTTGGGTGAAGAACGCAAAGATAAAGACTATTATATAGCATATCAGTAAAAAAATCTTGAGCGGAATATTGAAAAATCCTCGAAGAAAGCCCAAGGCTACCATGATCGCGAGTCCTACCGATACGACCACCAAAAGCATAGTCGAGGATATCGCGCCTAGAGTTACAAAGTCAACTTGATTAGCTAATACCATCAAACCTGGCTCAGCAACGGAAAGGAAAAAGCCAAGGATCAGCCCCCCAAGA
>JAAYOK010000121.1 GCA_012520355.1 Bacillota bacterium
CCTTACTAGCTAATGCCTTATCACAAGACGGCGACGCACTCTTTCCCTTGATCGCGATTGATAAGCGTTCTGCAGTCTCGGCCACCATCATCAATACGATACCGGCACTCATTGTAGGATTAATCGCCTATTGGATTGAGGTCAGCTTCTTCTAGCCGCTCTACAAAGGAGACCTAACCATGAACTACGTTTGTAAGTATGATTCTCCCATCGGCCCACTCTATCTTGGAGAAGAAGATGGACACTTAACCCACTTGGTGTTTAGCAAAGCAGATCCTCGTTTAGGGGGCTCTGTCTTCGGTGAAACTTCGCTCCTCAAGCAGACGAAACAGGAGCTCGACGAATACTTTGCCGGAACTCGTCAATCCTTCTCAATACCGCTCCGGGCCCAAGGAACCATGTTCCAAGAGCAAGTGTGGGGGAAACTCCTGGAGATCCCCTACGGCGAGACCCGTAGTTACAAAGATCTAGCCCAGAGCATGCAATCTCCAGGTGCAAGCAGGGCCATTGGGATCACCAATAGTCGAAACCCCATTTCCATCTTGATTCCCTGTCACCGTGTGATCGGTCAGAGCGGCAACCTAACAGGTTATGCCGGTGGCCTTGCTGCCAAGCAGTTCTTGCTGGAACTGGAGCAAAAGCATGTCTAAAGGCCAGTACTTTAGCTACGGCAGGACGGAAATTGAGTACCTGCAAGCCAAGGATAAAAAACTAGGGGAAGCCATGGAGAAGATTGGTCCCATTCAACGGGAAGTCTATCCAGAACTCTTTCCAGCCTTGGTGAAATCCATTGTCGGGCAGCAAATTTCCACCAAAGCCCAAGAGACCATTTGGGGACGCATGCAAGGGCGTTTTCAGCCCCTTACCCCAACCATCCTAGGCAAGGCGGCCCTGGAGGATCTGCAAAGCTGTGGGATTTCCATGCGCAAGGCCACCTATATTCAAGCCATGGCCAAGGGAATCGACGCGGATCCTGGAATTCTCCAGGCCCTCCCCCATTTGTCGGATCAAGAAGTCTGTGATGAACTAACCAAGTTCAAGGGTGTAGGTATCTGGACCGCCGAGATGCTCTTGATCTTCTCACTCCAACGACCGGATGTTGTAAGTTTTGGCGACTTAGCGATTCAAAGGGGTATGCGCATGCTCTATCGGCACCGGGCCATCACCCCCGAGCTTTTCGCCAAGTATAGAAGACGCTATTCCCCCTATGGTACCGTGGCTAGCCTTTATCTGTGGGCTATCGCAGGCGGAGCCATACCGGATCTAACAGATCCTGCACCTAGGAAGAAAAAGTGAGGACCACCACGGTCCTCATTTTTTTGCCTAGATGCCCTTTATGGCCCGGTGGTACTGCCAGGGCCAGATGGTTTCATCTGCCTTGGCCTCTAAGACCCAATACGGATTGCGGAGAAGTTCCCGCCCCAGGGCCACAAAATCTGCCCGACCGCTTAGGAGAATCTCTTGGACCAGTTCTGGCTGGGTAATTAAGCCCACGGTAATGGTGGCAATGTCTGCCCCCGCCTTCACAGCCTCTGCCAAGGGCACCTGGTAGCCAGGTCCCAACTTGAAGCTGGCGGGCAAGAGACCCCCACTACTCACATCAATGAGATCCACGCCATGCTCTTTGAGGGTCTGCGCGATCTGAACCGTATCAAGAATGGTCAAACCGCCCTCCAGGTAGTCTGTGGCCGATAGTCTTACGCTCAAAGGTTTATCCTCAGGCCACTCCTTCTGGACAGCAGCAATAATCTCCAAGAGGAAACGCATCCGGTTTTCCAAGGAACCTCCGTATTCATCTGTCCGTTCATTGCTTAAGGGAGATAAGAACTCGTGGATCAAATAGCCATGGGCTCCGTGGAGCTGCAACACATCAAAACCTGCCTCATGGGCGCGACGTGCCCCTTGCCGCCAGTTTTCCACAACGTCCTTGATTTCCTGCTTACTGAGGGCCCGGGGGATCCCCTTGTCTGGAAAAGCCAAACTCGAAGGCGCAACCAGCTCCTCACCCCAGGATTTACGCCCACCATGGGCGATTTGAATTCCCATCACTGACCCATGTTCTTGGCCCAACTCCACCAGTTCACGCAGGCCCTGAACATGCTCATCATCCCAGATACCCAGACAATGGTTACTGAGTCGACCGCGTTTTTCCACGGCAGTAGCCTCAAGAATAATCAGCCCCACACCGCCAACGGCCCGTGTTCCATAGTGGACACGATGCCAATTTGTCACATGCCCATCTTCCGTCGCCGAATACATACACATCGGGGGCATCACAATCCGATTGGGAAATGTCACATTCTTAAGCTCAAAGGGAGTGAACATCCAATACACCTCCAATAATCTTTTCCTAGCAGGACTTAGCTAGAAACCCTCTTTTTCCTTCCCAGGGGTTTGGTTTTTCCAGGGAAATGGCCGAAACAAGACCCTGCTAGCAGGGATTTTTCCAATCTAGGAGAAGACTTCTAGCGATACCTCATGCAAAAAAGGAGTGGTTTTGTGCTGCAAGAGTTTAAAAAGTTTGCCATGCGGGGCAATGTCTTAGATCTGGCCATTGGTGTAATTATCGGTGGTGCCTTCGGGAAAATTACCACATCCCTGGTCAACGACATCATTACCCCATTTTTGGGTCTGTTCTTAGGCCGAGTAGACTTAACGTCTCTCAAGCTTGTCTTACGAGAGGCTAGTGAAACAACGCCTGGATTAGCCATTACCTACGGCGTTTTTCTCCAAAACATCCTAGACTTTCTCATTATCTCTTTTAGCATCTTCATCTTTGTCCGGCTCATCAACAAGCTCAAGAAGAAGGAAGATGAAGCTCCGCCCGCACCGAAGGCTCCGCCCAAACCATCCAATGAAGAAGTTTTACTGGCCGAGATTCGCGACCTATTAAAGGCACAACATGTAGATCACTCAGCCTAAAATCAAGACCGACAGAGCAGATCCTCTGTCGGTCCTTTTCTTTGTCTCTACTTGCTTCTCAACCTGACCACCAATTTCTGTAGTTCCACAAAAGCTAGCATACCCAGGCACAGGGCGCCCACTGTCAACCATTGACCTTGTGTGAGGGGTACGAGGTCAAAGACAGTACGTAATTGGGGCACAAACATGACCACAAGCTGTAAGAGGGCCGAACCGAGAAAAGCCAACCACAGAACGGGGTGTTCCTTGAACTTGATGCGCAAGATACTATGGCGCTCACTCTGGAAGCCCACCGCTGCAAACAACTGCGAAAGGGATAGGGTCAAAAAGGCCATGGTGGTTCCAGTGACACCTTTACCCCCCAGAACATAAGCTACCAGGGCTAAGGCAGCCTCAACGGCACCGATTGTGGCAATGGAGATCCAATCGCGTCCTTGCAGGAATGGAGTCTTCTTATCCCGGGGCTTGCGTTCCATGACATCCGGTTCAGCCGGTTCCATTCCCAGGGCGATGGCTGGTAGGGTATCGGTCACCAAGTTGATCCAGAGGATGTGCACGGGTGAGAGTAAATGCCAGCCCCAAATCGTTGCGGTCAAAATCGCGATCACTTCGCCGGCGTTGGACGAAAGCAAGAAGCGTACAGTCTTGTGAATGTTATCGAAAATGCGGCGCCCTTCTCGCACAGCAGAAACAATGGTGGCGAAGTTGTCATCGGTCAAGACCATGTCTGAGGCTTGTTTGGAGACGTCGGTACCGGTGATTCCCATGCCAACTCCAATATCTGCGATTTTTAGGGCAGGGGCGTCGTTCACGCCATCACCAGTCATGGCCACCGTCTTACCCCGCCTTTGCCAAGCGGAGACAATTCTGGATTTATGTTCAGGGGCTACCCTGGCGTAGACTGCTGTCTGGGGTACGACCCTTTCGAGCTCCTCATCGGTCATGGTTTCCAGTTCTTTACCCGTCAGGGCTTGCATGCCAGGGGTCAGAATCCCGATCTCCTCAGCAATCGCCATGGCCGTAATCTTATGGTCGCCGGTGATCATCACAGGCAAGATGCCAGCCTTGCGACATTGGGCGATGGCCTCTTTGGCCTCGGGACGAGCCGGGTCAATCATACCCACAAGCCCAATAAAGGTCAGGTCACTCTCCACTTCCTCAGCGCTTGAAAAATCGGTGCGAACTTCATCTTTATAAGCAAAAGCCAAAACCCTGAGGCCCTGTTTGGCCATGGTTTCGTTGGTCTGCACAATCTGAGAAGCCCTGCTTGCATCAAGTTCACTCTCTAGATCGGAAACCTCCCGTACACAGCGGCTGATCAAGACATCAGGGGCGCCTTTAACGAAAATCCTGACGCCCTGGCCCTCCGGGTTTTCAATCGCCACACTGGAGAGTTTTCGTTGGGAATCAAAGGGGACTTCTCCAACGCGTCTTCTCTGACGAACTTGCTCTGGGGTCCAAATCTCGTTCTGCAAAACAAAATCCAAGAGTGCGGTTTCGGTTGGATCGCCAATCGTTTCCAGTCCTTCACCTAGTCTCGAGTCATTACAGTGAGCCATAGCATCGGTTAAGAGTTCATGCTTTTCTGACCAAAGCTCCTGCACTGTCATCTTGTTCTGGGTCAGAGTACCTGTTTTGTCTGAGCAAATCACCTGGGTTGATCCTAGGGTTTCCACGGCAGGTAGACGCCGAATAATCGCTCCACGTCCAGCCATACGGGACATGCCTAGTGCTAAGACAATGGTTACAACTGCAACCAAACCTTCTGGAATCGCGGCAACTGCCAGGGATACTGCGGTTAGAAACATGGCCAGAGGCTGATTGCCAGAGGCAAGCCCAATGGCGAAGACGATCGCGGCAATGACCAGGACACCTAAGGAAAGGATGCGCGAAATTTGGTTCAGCTTCTGCTGTAGGGGAGTGATTTCATTTTTGGCGGAACTAAGCTGCGTAGCGATGGCGCCCATTTGGGTATTCATCCCCGTGGCCACCACCACGCCCGAACCTCTCCCATAGGTTACCGCCGTTCCCATAAAGGCCATATTGGTCTGATCTCCGATGGGGACATTTTCTTCCCCTAAGGATTCCGTCCTCTTTTCTACAGGAACGGACTCACCTGTTAGGGCACTTTCTTCGATTTTCAAAGCGTTACTTTCCACCAAACGCAAGTCCGCAGGGATGCTATCACCTGCTTCTAAAAGGACCTGATCGCCCATAACTAAATCGCTCGCCGCAACTTCCTGCAAGACACCGTCCCGCACCACCCGCGCGGTTGGTGCAGCCATTTCTTTAAGTGCATCCAAGGCAGCCTCCGCCTTACTTTCTTGCACCGTACCTAGGATGGCGTTTAAGATCACGACCACCAAAATAATGCTGGCATCAATCCACTCACCCACTAAGCCTGAGATGATGGCGGCCCCAATCAAGACCCAAATCATCAGGTCTGCGAATTGCGCCAGGAAGATGCTAAGGAGGGTCTTCTTTTCCCCTGAAACAAGCTGGTTGGGACCATCTTGCGCTAAGCGAGACGTCGCTAAGGGGCTTTCGAGACCGCTTGTTCCTGACTGAAGTTCTTCATACACGCTCTCCACGGGTAAAGTGTGCCACAGTTTCTTCTGCATCGACATACCATCCTTCTTCTTTAATCTTGCCCTTTTTTCAAAACAAAAAAAGACTTTTGCAGCTTTAAGCTACAAAAGTCTCACTGAACGAATGTCCTCCGCACCAGGCCTTCGGCCACGATGTTGATACGGAGCTGCGCGGCTGCGCACCAGTTACTCCCTTTTCGTTTATTACCCTATCACGGAAGGAATGTCCTTGTCAATAGAAATCCCACATTCTCGTCCTATTAGAACTCCTTTTTTTTTAGTTCCTCACCGAGAGCCACAGGGAAATGGCGGTCATCACTGTTCCTATTCCCCCACCATGACCAGGGCTTGGAGTAAGTCTCCACTGAATGTACCTGAAAGTAGGCCTGCAATCACAGACTGCCAACTTGATGAGCATGATCTGGTCGTCCCAGAACATTAATGGCTATGCTATATAAGAATAGGAACCCCAACATCCATTTTTGCAGCAACATGTCTTTGAGAGTCAAGTATCTCATGGTTAGAATTCTCTGCGACGATACAGCCTTAGGGATACGAAGAACGAAATTGCCACCAAGATAGCCACGAACAATCCCAGCTCCACAAAGACAGTCACATCACTGACCAGCTCTGGTGACCGTTCCAAGAGAGAATCGATCCACGCCGGCTTGTTCGGAAAGATCGCCGGTAGCATGGACGCTGAGATTATGATCCCAAAGAATATGATGAAATGCCAATAGCGGGCTTTGGTATAACCTAGAGCGAAGTAGACGGGATAGTAAAGACTAGCCGCGATAAAAACTGCGATCAGGCCAGAGGCTGCCCCTGACAGATTGAAAGGCGCCGCAACAATAGGAATACGCAGCAGAGCTAAGGCTGAACTCACCACACCATAGACAAGGACAACAAAGGCCACATACAGAGGGATGGCGAGATACTTAGCACCAACAATCTTCCACTCTGGGACAGGCATACTATTCCAGAGTACATCCGATTTATTTGTCTCTTCCCAGGCACCCCCAAGCATGACAAACATGTAGCCAACTGCGCTGACGATGGCAATCATCTGGCCTTCCCCCATGCTTTGAAACGCGAAGGTAAACAGGAAGACATAGGCAAATGCTAAGAAAAGCATTCGTTTTTGCAGAAACAAGTCTTTCAAGATCAAATATGCCATAGAAATTCCCCTTTCCAGAAATCAACTCAGACGGCTGAGCCCTTGGTGGAATAGAGCATGATATCCTCGAGAGTTGGCCTCTCCAGGACTGCCTTACCACCAGTCAGACGAAGGGCTTGCTCTTGATTTGTCACTAGGCCTTCAAAACCAAATTGATTCTCCCGCACTCCCACCAGGTAACGACGTAACTCAGAACCAAGGAGACTGCGTTCCCCTTTAATCAGGGAGTACGTTTCGAAGAGCTCCTCCTTGGATGTACTGAACAAAATATTCCCATTGTGAATGAGGGTTACGTAGTCTGCAACCCGGTCAAGGTCTGATGTAATGTGAGACGAAAAAAGTACCGAACAACGCTCATCCTGAATCACTTCGCTGAGGATATCCAAGAGTTCACTGCGAACAATGGGATCCAGACCAGAGGTTGGTTCATCCATGATCAGAAGTTCCGCCTGATGGGATAAGGCTACCGCCAAAGCGTACTTCATCTTCATTCCCCGGGAGAAGGTCTTAATCTTCTTGCCAGCAGGCAGAGCAAAGCGATGTACGTAGCGGTCATACATTTCCCAATCCCAGTCCTGATAAAAGGGCGCCAAGACCTTAGTCATCTGGGCAATCGTTAGCTCATCGTAGAAGTGATTGTCATCGTAGACAAAGCCGATCCTCTGCTTAATTTCCTGCTCATGTTTTCTCGAGTCAAGGCCAAAGACTTTAATTTCTCCCCGATCAAGACGGAGGAGATTCATAATCAGCTTAATGGTTGTGGTCTTACCAGCGCCATTTGCTCCAATAAAGCCCATAATATAGCCAGGCTCTAAGGAAAAGCTAATTCCATTGACTTTAAATCCCGTGAAGTCTTTCACAACATCGTGCAACTCTAATATCGGTTTCATCATTCACCCTCCAGCACAGACTTAAATATCTTGCTTAGTTCAGACTTGGTCAGCCCCATCGTTTTTGCTGCTTCAACCGCCTCGCGAACTTTCTCCTCTACCACTCGCTTCTTCGACTCCTCCAAATCATGATGATCACGCTCGGCCACGAAAGAACCCTTGCCAGGCAGTGTATAGATCAGGCCATCTTTCTCCAACTCTTCATAGGCCCTTTTGGTGGTTATTACGCTGATCTGCAGTTCTTTTGCCAACACCCGAATCGATGGAAGAGGCTGATCGGCTCGCAACTCACCCCGCAAGATTGCTACTTTGATCTGATCCACAATTTGTTGATAAATAGGAACTTCACCGCTATTGGTTAGGATGATATCAATGCAAACCACCTCCCATACTGTTCATATACACTATACACAGTCTTAGAAAAAATGTCAACAAAAAAACTCCTAAGACTTAGGAGTGATTTTGCCCTTAGAGTTTAAATACGCTGGAAATACGCATACTGAAAGAGAAAGGAGAATTCAGATGCCCAAGCAGTATCTCAAGTATGGAGGCGTCCGCTTCATCAATAACGCGACGCCGGAGGAAATCAACGCCTTTGTCAATGAGCTCTCAGATGATCAGCGCCGTTCCCTGTATAATGTAGTCACCCTCTTAGAAGAAGAGGGCTTGATAAGCCTGGTTGAGGGCGACACAACCACCATCGACCAGAATATGGAGGAATTTTTGCTACCCAATAGCGGTCCTGAACTTAGGTAGGATCACTTTGGGGCAAGACAAGAGAGATTCGGCTGCCGAAATCTTCCCTACTCAAAACTTCAAGATGACCCCCATGGCGCTCTACAATCCATTTGGCAATGGACAAGCCGAGCCCCGTTCCCCCTGTGACACGAGCCCTTGATTCATCAGCCCGATAAAAACGTTCAAAGATATGGGGAATGTCCTTAGGAGGAATACCAATCCCTGAATCCTGGACAGAAAACCAAGCTTGACCTTGGTCACTTGTGACGACTAGTTTAATGGTGCCCCCAACCGGTGTATACTTGATCGCATTGTCCACTAAGATACGACAAGCCTGCTTGACCAACCCTTGGTCCGCTCGGATCCACACATCACTCGTCTCGAGCTTAAAGATATGCCCACCATTGATCATCTCTGTCTCTCGGAAGATAGTCTGTGCGAGATCTCCTAGATCAAAGTGTTCCAGATCGAGATGCATCGTGTTATTATCACCGCGGGCCAGAAAGAGGAGCTGTTCCACCAAGTCCTTCATATTGGCTGCTTCTTCTTTGAGGGCATCGATGGATTCTTGCAGAGCCTCTGGATCGTTTTTTCCCCAGCGATCTAAGAGATTAGCATAGCCTTGAATAGCAGCAATCGGTGTTCTCAGTTCATGGGATGCGTCGGAAACGAAGCGAGCTTGCAGACGATACGACTCGTTGATTCTCGCCAAGAGACTGTTAATCGCTATGGCGAGGTTTTTCAATTCATCTTGGGTGCTGTCCAAATCGATGCGTGTATCGAGGCGAGCTGCGTTGATTTCATCGAGGGTTCCGGCGAGGGCCTGCATTTCCTGAACAGAAAGGGGACCTTGATCTTTGGACAGGGTTTGAGCCTGCCGAGTCAAGTCGGAGATTGGCTTCAGTACGTCTCGAATCAAGTCTGCCCTGGTGATCATGGTTTTAAAGAGACTCAAAAGTTGAACGACAAGGAGCACCAGAAAGAGTGTCTTCAAGACCCAAATCAGGGAAGAAAAATGAATCACAATCGAGGTGGGCACACCGTCAATATCCAGTTCTAACTGGTAGTTAAGGCCATCAAAGAGGTGGTAGAGGGCAATGTTTTCGTCCCGGGGAAGATGGACCATTCGTAGAGCATCTTGGGTTTCTGGTGGAAAGACTTCTTTAATAGCCTCGGGAAGGGCCAAGCCCCCGGAAAAACCAACGGGCTGTGAAATCTCTACACCTAAATCCAGAAGCCACCTATTCTCTGCCTCCGTGGGCAAGCCATAGTTCTTCACATGTTGGACTGCCTGGAGAGCTTGTTTTTCTCCTGTTACCAGCAAGAAAACACCACTGGCTAGGATAAAGACCAAATTGAGCACTAAGAAAAGCCCTAGGGAACGCACCCAGAGCTGAACATTCAACTTAGAGACAATGGAAAAACCGATGGTGTGGATCTTCTCCTGTTTTTTACTCATCACGGATCACATACCCCACGCCTCGAATGGTAGAAATCAGTTTGATGTCGAAAACCTCATCGATTTTCCCGCGCAAAAAGCGCACATAGACATCAACTGCATTGGTTTCTCCCTCAAAATCGTAGCCCCATACTTTTTCTAGAATCGTTTCCCGGGAGAGAACGATCCCTTTGTTTTCTAGTAAGAATTGGAGTAAATCAAATTCCCGCTTGGTCAGCTCAATGGGCGTACCTTCCACACTCACTCGGCGACTGGCCACGTCGAGTTCCACCGGACCAGAGCGGAGCACCTGCCCTTCAGGGCGCAGAGCCGGTGCTTTACGCAAGACAGTTCGAATGCGGGCGAGAAGCTCCTCAATGGCAAAGGGCTTGGTGATATAGTCATCAGCGCCACTATCGAGGCCGGCCACCTTATCCATCACACTGTCTCTTGCAGTGAGCATGATCACCGGGACAGGAGATGTGCGCCTTAAGCGGCGCAGCACCTCCATCCCGCTCAACCCTGGGAGCATAACATCCAGGAGCACCAAGTCATAATCCCCCGATTCGGCCATTTCCAGGCCGATTCGTCCATGGTGAGCCTTACTTACCTCATAACCTTCATAGGTGAGCTCCATCTCCACAAAACGAGCAAACTTCTCTTCATCTTCAATGATTAGAATTCGTGTTTTCATGGAGAGCAGTCCTTTCCTAAGCAGTTCTAGTTATCGTCGTTACTAACAAATTGATAGTGGAACCCAAAGAACAAGCCGATGACAATCAAGGGCAATGTGAGCCAGGGTGCGAAGAGTAGAAGCAAAGCCAACACAGTCACAGGGAAACTGGCCATATGTTCTTTCTCTTTGAGAACTTCAAAGCTGGTTTCATTCCCCTTCTTGATCAAGCCAGAGAAGAACTTCCAAATCTTATCCATCGTCTCTTTGAAATTATTGTTGGTCTGTTCATTAGTGGTTCTACGTCCCTCGGAGCGTTCCTCTTTCTCTTCTGTGGTAGGCTCAGATACAACCTGCTCACTGCGGTAGTAGCCATCACCCTTAGGTGGTGCAACTTTACCCTGTCTTTCCAGGATAATGAGGGCATCCAAGAGATCCCCTCCTGCCTCGTCATAAGCGGCTCTAGCTTCATCATACGTAACTTGCGCCCGTTCCCTTAGTTTTTCAATCTGTTCAAGTCTATCCATTGTGATACTCCTTTCAGAAGCTTTGATACTTAGATTGTACAGGGACGGACTTTAAGTCCAATTTGTCTAAGATTAAAAACGGATTAAAAGGAAATAGAAATACGCGGATCATGACGTGCCCAGACCCATCTAAAGAATTCACTCTTGCCTCCGTGATTCCTTCTTGAATAGAGCAAACCACCTGGTAGTACTCTTGTCCAAGAAAAAGAAAAAACCCCGCAAATGCGGAGTTCATGGATAACTAGATGGTGGACCCAGACGGAATCGAACCGACGGCCTCTTGAATGCCATTCAAGCGCTCTCCCAACTGAGCTATGGGCCCAAAAAATATGGTACCCCCAACCGGATTTGAACCGGTGCCTTCGCCGTGAAAGG
>JAAYOK010000122.1 GCA_012520355.1 Bacillota bacterium
AGCTCCATAATGGCCTCTGCATAGTCCAGATCCTGGTCTTCAGAGAGAATCTTGGTTAGATTCAGATTCAGGTCAAGCATCCGTTCCTTTGCCAAACCGATCCGGTTTTGCTTACCTCCCAGTTCGGACACTTGCTGCAAGACGTCATCCAAGGCGTCATCTAAATCCCCTAAGACCGAAGAATCTGGGTCAGAATTTTGCCCTATCAGTTCTCCGTGCAAGGCCTGGAGAGCATCGAAGACGGGATTGAACAAAGCCTGTCCATCCATATTAACACCCATTCTTACACCCACACCTATTTCAAACTCTAAAGACATGGCATTTTCATCGGGGGAAATTGGATTGCCATCTCCATCCTCCAAGCCCGGTAAGAACTGAACCCCAGGCAGTCCAGGTCCGCTGTGTCCCGGATTTTTTGCAAAGGGGGTATCCTGCGTGTATTGCCCGGCAAAAAGATAACGGCCACCATGGGTAGAATTGGCGAGTTGCAATACATTGTCATGAAGCTGCTCTACTTCATCCGCTAAGGCCTTGCGAGCCGTGTCGTCTAAATGGGAAGAAGCGCCGTAAACAGCCAACTCCTTAGCACGATGGATGACAGCCAAGACATCTTTTACAACAACATCAGAGGCATCCAGCCAAGACTCAGCGGAATCAATATTGCGAGCATATTGCTCTACTTCACGAATGGATGTACTAGTCCGTAAAATCGTACCAGCCTTGACAGGATCGTCAGAAGGAACATTGATTTGCTTTTTCGAGGCCAACTGATTGTTAATTCGATCAAGGCGTGTCAGCCCCCGATTCAGGTTCAAGAGTAGATTGTTGTTCATTGCACGATTGGTAATACGCATCCGTCAAACCCTCCTATCGTCCCACGATGCCTAAGCGGTTGATAATCGTATCTAAAGCCTCATCCATGGTGGTCATGATCCGAGCTGCCGCACTATAGGCGTGCTGATAACGAATCATGTTGGCCATTTCTTCGTCCAGGCTGACTCCTGAAATGGAATCCTTCAAATTGCGTAAGTGAAGCTCTAGGTTAGTATCATTCTCGTTCATCCGAATGGCCTTTTGCGTTCCAACACCGAGCTCGGAAATGATGGAGTTAAAAGCATCACCAATTGTGATCGTCTTATTTCCCCCCGCTCCATCCACTGAAATGACTCGCTCAAAGCGCAGGCTCGCAAGTTGAATGGCATTATTGCCATTCCCTGTTGCATAGGGGATATCACTGGCCCGAATTAAGCCCACATCACCCGCGATAGCGGAATTGACGCTGATGTTTAGAGCTGCAAATGGCATCTCTGGATTGTGAGGATCATCGCCAAATGTGAAAAACATGAATGGTGGATAGTCCGTCCCCACATAGGAATAACCGCCTGTTGGGGTCACATCGCCACCAACACCGGCAAGATCATACCCTTCTGCATGTCGCTCATTGACCTGGCGGGCAAAATCCCGGGTCCAACTGTCTAACTCGTTAATGGCATCTTGGATCTCATGATCCCTGAGACGCTGGAGACCAGCAATCTCACCGGAAGTGATGTTCACACGATTTCCAGTGGTGGCCCAAAGGACCTCATTCTTCTTATAGTTTTCACCCGGGACCGGAACGCCAGAGGTGACTAAACCATAGGATGTTCCCCGGTGAACCAGACTAGCTCCACCAATGGTTACACCAACCATGTTGGCATGGTCTTGGACCACTTCCACATCCACAAGTTGGCTGAGCTCTTCGATCAGGGCGTCTCTAGCATCCAAAAGATCATTGGGTAGGCTACCTGTGGCAGAGATTTTCCCGATCTGAACGTTCAAATCGGCAATTCTCGTGGCCAGCGAATTCACTTCACTGATCTTAAGGGGTATATTGCCGTTGATATTCTCCCGCAAACGCTGCAAGTTTTCCCTGGTTCCTTTAATGGATTCCACCAATACTTGTGCCCTTTGAACGACGACTTCCCGCACAGAGGCAAAGTCTGGTTCACGGCTCAAGTCTTGCCACGAATCCCAGAATTGATCTAAAGCAAAGTGAATTCCGTTTTCCGAAGGCTCATTGAAGAAAAGCTCCACTTGCCTTAGGCCTTCTTCCATGGTGGACCAATAGTTCTTACTGTGGAGTTGTTGGCGCAGACGAAGATCAACGAAACCATCGCGCATTCTGTTAATCTGACTGATCTCCACCCCTGTACCCAATTGACCCGATGAAGGGGTATAACCCATCATTGGAGTGGGATACGGTCTTGTTGCGGAATGGATGGCCGTTTGACGCGAATAATTCGGGTTGTTGGCATTGGCCACATTATGTCCTGTTATATCTAACGAAATCTGTTGGGTCTGCAAAGCACGGAGTGCAATGGAAAGCCCACTAAACGTCGTCCTCATACTCATACGTAACTACACCTTTCGGTCAAAAATGGATTTGCCCGCTGCGCTGCCTCCTGGACGTGTATAGGTGGGAGAGGTATCATCACCCATCAGTAGATTCAAGGAAAACTGCACGTAACTTAGGGATTGGGCCAAAAGCTCCTGATTGAGATCGTTTAAGGACTGCAAGCGGCCTAGGTTTTCTGTCAACTCCAAAAGCAAAGGAGCCACTTCTTCTTGCCCTTCATCATCGAGTGAGGCAAGCCATGCCTCCAGTGACTTCCCTAGAGAGAGAACATCAAAAAGCTCAGCCCGTTCCTTGTCTAAAACCTCCAAGCGCGCTAAACGAAGTTGTTCTTCACCGGCCAAACGAGACACTTCTTGGGCATTGTTAATCTGCTCTTGCTTCTCAGTACCCAGCTCAACCAGTTCCCGTAGAATCTCGTTTTCTTCTCTCACAACTGCCAAAAAATTATCCCATACGGTCATGACTTAACCCCGATTCTGGGCATTGATAATCCCTTGAGCAATTTGTCGAGCCGACACTTGATAGGTACCGTCTTGTAAGGCCACTTTAATTTCTTCAGCCCGTGGCCGAATATCAGGCGCGCTCTGGAGTTTTTGTAACATGGCCTGCATCTCTTTGCCCTCCGCCGATAAGGTTACTTCATCGTTATAAGAAGGGTTTCCCGCTTGTTTTCGGATTCGATTGGCCTGACGCTGTTCTTGATACACCTGCGCCACCCGTTGCACCGCGGCCTTATTGGTAATAATCATTGCTATAACCCCTTTCTCCCTTATTCTCTATGTCGGCAGATTGGAAAAAAACTTTAGGATTGCCGTTTCCTAATATTTTCTAAGATGTGAACCCGGTCTGCCTCTTTAGTTTTCCTAGGCGATGGCGTAGCTCGTTCCGGTTCCCGGGTAATGGTGCTCCGTAGCTCCTCGCGGCACTTTGTACAGACCCGCCCAATTTTGATCTGGGTTCCACAAATGGAACAATGTAAGACCGCGTCTCGAGGCACAACATCGAGACGACCTTCGCTAATGTACTCGTAGATTAAGTCAACGTCTACCCCTGTTTCCTTAGCAACCTCAGCCACTGTTGCTCCGGGATGTTCCCGTAGATAGTCTTTTACGGCCTGAAACGACTTTTGGGCCTTGTCATAACATTCCTGGCACAAAGTACGGGTGGAATGGGAAAACAAGCGATGACATACTTCACAGTTCTTCAGCATACGAATCACTCCTTATATCTCTTTGTTCGGCCAGCGAAAATCCCCATGGGTTTGCCGCCATAGTCTTGAATGAGTTGGGCTAGAGCACCGAAGGTGTTACCCGAAGTAATCACATCATCTACAATCAAACAGCTCTTACCTTGAACATCGATACCAGGCAAGACAGCAAACGCTCCACGAACATTGCGTTTTCTGCGGGCCGAGGATAAGCCACTTTGACTTTCCGTCTCTCGAATCCTCAACACACCATGGCAAACTGGGCGTTTCCAAACCTCCCTTATATTATCGGCAAGAACCACTGCTTGGTTGAATCCCCTTTGTTCCAACCGTCCCGTGGCCAAGGGAACAGGAACCAGGAGATCCACCTTGGCCAGCTCTGGCTCTTCCCGAGCAGCTAAACCCAGGAAGACCCCAAGGGTAGCTGCTTGTTTGTAACCGCCGTGATACTTCATTTGGTGAACGAGCTCTCGGCCAAAACCTTGATAGGGAAAGAGGGAAAAACAGGCGTGCCCTTGAACCTCCCAGCGTTCCCAGGAGATGGCTAGGGAGGATAAGCAAACTTGACAGGCACCCAGGGGTAGGCTGGGGTGTTCTTGACACAAGCCGCAAGGTGCTACGGGAGGCAGAAGAAGGTCCTCTAAGACCTGAAGCCAATCACGGAGTCTCTTCACTGGTCAAAAGCCCCCTTTCTCGAGCTTCCCTGTTTAGTTCCTGAATCAGTTGCCGAGCCTGTTTCATCGATGCACTAAGGCGCGAGGCGAGAAAAAGAACGGTGCCCCGAGGTGCCTTGGCCGTTCTCCCGACACGACCAGCAATTTGCACTAGAGCACTTACGTTGAAGACTGCATGATCGGCGTACAAAACTATGACACCTACTCCAGGGAATGTAACGCCTCGTTCGAGTACAGAGGTGGTAACCATAATATCCAAATCTCCATCACGGAACTGTTTGATGACGGCGGCGCGGTGCTCTACTTTTGAGTGGCAAAGTCCCACGGGGCGTTCTAGGGCCTGACTAAGCAGGCTTCTCAGCCGAGAACAGGCTGCAATCGTCGGGGCAAAAACCAGCCAAGGGCCTTGAGCTCCTTGCAGGTTATCCACAAGCTGGTGCGGTAAATCGTTGGCTTCCATGGCCCCCCAAGGTTGTAACTTGCTAACTACAAGCTCTGGTTCGGGCAGGGGAAATCCATGATACCGAGCTGGAATCGTAATGACCCGCTTGTACTCCCTGCGAACATTTGGTGTTGCGGTCATTTCCACAAGTTTTCCCTGGGGCAATAAAGCGCGCTGGATACCAAAACGTAGCATCTCATTACCCTGGTACGGAAAGGCATCCACTTCATCTAAGATAGCGAGGCTAAAACGCCGATAGAAGTGTAGAACCTGATGGGTGGTGGCCACCACTAACTTGCCAGGTGCAAACCAGGGTTGACCGCCATAGTGACTGGCCACAGTCACGCTGGGAAACGCGGCCTGCAAACGTTCTGTCATCTCTCTCACAATATCCTGTCTAGGAATGGCAAAAAGGACCTGGCCGCCAGCGCTCAAAGCACGCTGAATAAGGGCAAAGGTCACTTCCGTCTTGCCAGCTCCGCAAGCAGCCCAAACAAGGGCTTTTCCTTGTCCATCTTGCCAAAACTGAAGTAGCTCTTTGCTGGCCTGTTGCTGGGCAAAGGTCAAATCATAGTCCAGTTTGAGCTGTGGTTTGATCCTTTCCAGCGGTTCCATACGCTGCGTGTGTTGAAGAGCTAAGAGTGTGCTACAGGCTCGATGTTCACCCATGCTGCTACAAGTCACACAGCGTAGACAATCTCCCTTGCCGCATCTCAAGCAGGGAGCCTTCTCTACGTATTCGCCCTGACAACGACTACATACGTGTTGTCCCCAGGGAGCTTTGATGAAGCCTGGGAGTTGAGTAATCTGGCCACCATCCACCGCTCGATCTAGCGCTCGACTAATATCGCTGGGCCAGAAACCTTCTTGCCTGAGGAGGCCTGCAAGTCGCTGTTCTGAAAGAATCCTTCCCGCTAGAATCTCCTCTATGCGCCAAACGAGATCCTGCGTGATGGAATCGCTCTTAGAAAACCCCATGGTTTCTGGTCGCTGCCGCCCCTGCCTCCAAGAAAGAAGCTGCCACCAGAAAAGCCGCATTTTCCCACGAAAGCGTGACTCCCAAAGCTCTAGTGCACTGTAAGCGTCGGAGCTCACTAGCGGTGGCGATAAGGCAACTCCTGGTCCCACTTGGTCTTCTGGAACCATGTCGGCTTGATGACTTGGATTGCGGAGCAAGGCAAGTTTAAAGGAATCTTGCAATTTGAACACAAAAATCTGTAACTTTTGCATATAGTCCTCCCTAAACCCTGGGCAAGTACTGTATTCGTCTAGCTTGCCCATGATCCCTGCAAAAGAAAAGACGACGATTTGCACCACCGCAAATGTCGCCTCTTCCCATTATACCTTCATTGCTCCTTGCCCTCTTCTCCAACAGCCAACAGAGCCACTTTCGTTCGATCATGCTCACCGAGCTTACGATAGATATTGCTCACATGATTCTTCACCGTATGCTGGCTTATAAACAAAGCCGCAGCAATCTCCCCATTTGAAAGACCCTGACCTATTAACTGCAAGATCTCGCGCTCCCGCGGGGTAAGGAGAGAACGGTTTTTTTCTGCCATAGGACACCCTCCCACCCATAACATTCACTTCTTGGTTATAGTATTCGCCAGCATACACAATGTCCACAAAAGGTCGGTACATAAAGAAAAAACAGTAGCCGGGGGTTGGGGTTGGGGGTGGCCACTGCTTTTTCATGTAATAAGATCACTTTTAGTCTAACACTTAACCCCAAAGACCAACAGTGGACAATGGTCCCGAATTTTCTAGGACCTTGGGGAAAACCTCCCCGCTTGTCAACACCACGGGCCTGTGATATAACTAAGGGAATAATACACTAGGAGGTGGCTCGAGCAATGTTGACACTCAATGATATTCGGCAAGATCCTGTCTTTTTGACCCTGATTGATAACTCCAGTGCCTACCTGAAAGCACGAGGCTACACCGACCACGGCCTCCGCCACGTGACCTATGTATCGAACACAACGGCACAAATCCTAGAACAACTTGGCTTTGACCAACGCACCGTAGAACTAGGTGCTATCGCAGGTTATCTCCATGATGTGGGAAATCTAATTAACCGGAAACACCACTCCATTACAGGCGCGAACATTGTGTATGGTGAACTCCGCCGCTTAGGCATGGACGTTCACGAGATTTGTCTGATCACAACCGCCATCAGCAATCATGAAGAGGAAATCGGCAAAGCGGTGAGCCCCATCACCTCAGCCCTGATTCTGGCAGATAAGAGCGATGCCCATCGCACAAGGTCCAACCGGGTTCTGACCGACCCCCGTCCTGGCATTCATGACCGGGTAAATCTAGCCATTACCGATAGTACACTCTATGTGGAACCAGAAAGACACCTCATTACGCTAGAAATTTCCTTTGATCAAGAAGTGTGTCAGATTATGGACTTCTTTGAGATCTATCTCAGCCGGATGGAAATGTGCAAAGAAGCATCGATCGTCCTTGACTGCCGTTTCCGCTTACTCATCAACGAGTTGGAGTTCCTCGGTACCCTTCCCGGTCGTTAAGACTAAGAGGAGAAAATGCCACGGCTCACTGCAAAGACAGCGGCCTGGGTACGATCGTCCACTTCAAGTTTTCGAAGCAAACTCGTTATATGGTTCTTCACTGTCTTTTCACTAATAAACAGGGCATTGGCGATTTCCTTATTGCTCAGCCCCTCACAAATATATTGAAGAATCTCCAGCTCACGATTGGTCAAATCCAAATCATGAATCGCGGCTGCACTCTGCAAACGGCTATACTGCACCTCCATGTGATGGTAGCGTTCCATCACCCGCTCCATCAAGTCGCTGGAATAGACCGCCTCACCTTGGGCAACCTTTTTGATGGCTTGGACCACTTCCCGGGGTTCCGCGTCTTTCAAGAGGTAGCCCTTGGCACCGATGCGAATCATCTCATTGACATAGGATTCATTGTCGTGAATGGTCAAGACTAGAATCTCTGTTTCAGGGTTTTCCTCTCGGACAGTCTTCGCCACTTCAATCCCATTCATCCCCGGCATATTAATATCAAGTAAGAGAACATCGGGGTTAAGCTGGCTAGTCATACGCAAAGCCTCCACCCCGTTACTGGCCTGTCCGATCACCTGAATGCCCCCCTCAAGCTCTAAGAGCCTGCTCAAGCCCTGGCGCAAGAGAGGATGATCGTCTACAATTAAAACACGTATATCACTCAATCCTTGGTCACCCCTTCGTTCTCGGTCAGGGGAATTCTCACCAGTATCCTGGTTCCTTTCCCTGGCGCACTATGCGTTTGTACTGAACCTCCCAGCACATTGGCACGGCTTTGCATGCTCAGCAAACCATAGTGCTTACCCGAGCGAAGCTTGGCCTGAACTTCGGACATATCAAAACCAACTCCATCATCCCGTATTTCCGCGCTAATATAGCGATTTGAGAATTCCAAGGTTACTTTCACATGCTTGGGGCTGGCATGTTTGCGGCAATTGTGTAGTGATTCTTGAATAATGCAGAAAATGCCCATCTCTACCTGATTGTCAAGGCGAAATTCTGTACCTAAGAGGACAAATTCCCCGTGAACTCCCGTCTGTTTTGCGAAATTGTTTAAACCATTGCGTATGGTCAAAACAAGACCGAGATCATCTAAGGTCATGGGGTTCAAATCATAAATGATGCCCCTGAGCTGGCCAATGGTTGCCTGTGTGGCACCCTTTACCTTCCGAAAATTCTCCACAGCTTCCGTCATATGCCCTGCTGCGTAGAGTCTTTCACAAACCTCCAACTGCACCATAACATTGGCCAAGTCTTGAACCAGTCCATCATGTAAGGCGTTAGCCATACGCCTGCGTTCAATCTCTTGACCCTTAATCAACTCCTGACCCGCTTGTTCACGAGCCTGGAAGTTTTCGATCTGTTTATTTACATCGAAAATGCTCGTGGACAAGAAGCCGAGGGCTACACCAACATTTGACACCAAACGTTCGGCCTTGGCTGCAATCTCTTGCATGCGAGCTAATGTTTGCTGGAGATTATCTCGGCGCACACGCAAGAGCCTCTCCCGCTCCTGGGCAGCCGTAAGAGCCTCTCGTACCTGGGAGGCTTCCTCATAAATCCTCTTCTTTTCCTGTTCACTGTACTCTTGGAAGTTCTTATTGGACTCGAACAAATCGAGTTTGATGCGGGCAAATCTCGCTGTCAACGTCTCCACATCACTAATCGCGGCAGCCATCTCCGCTTGCACAGCTTGGAAAAGTACCTCTGTTCTCCGGCATTCATCCCGAGCCGCTTGTGCAACGTCATGCATCTGGGAGCGTCCATCTTCAAGAGCTCCTAAGGTGCGATTCAGTATGTCCTCGAGGGTTCTAGTGGATAATAGTTTGCTTCCCATGCCATGCCTCCCCCTGTTCCAAAGCGTTGGCAACCCTGGTTTTACTATACCACGTTTTCCCCCATATAGCTAGAAATCTTCGCTCATGGATCGGGTACGACGAAACAAAAGTGCAATTTTTTGATTGACATTCAACGAATCTACCCGTATACTTATTCCAATCACATGAATTTACTCAATACTCTTATCGAGAGTGGCGGAGGGACTGGCCCAATGAAGCCCGGCAACCAGTGTGGTTTTTACCCCACAAGGTGCCAATTCCAGCTGAACATGTTGTTCAGAGAGATGGGAGGAGATGTTTTGTTCCATTTAGGTAACGAACTTGATGGTCAAACCTCTTCTTTCGGGAAGAGGTTTTTTTGTGTAGAGGAGGACTTTTATGATCATCTTCAAGGATGTGCAAAAGACGTTTCCGGGCAAGACTACGGTCCACGCCCTCAGGGAGGTAAGCTTAACCATTCCCGCGGGGGGCATTTTCGGAGTCATTGGACCAAGTGGTGCAGGCAAATCCACCCTGATTCGCTGCCTTAATATGCTCGAACGACCCGATTCTGGGGAAGTATGGGTCAATGGGGTCCTAATGAACGAGCTCAACGCCAAAGACTTGCGGAAAGCTCGCAAGAAAACGGGTATGATCTTTCAGCACTTTAATCTGCTCCATTCACGTACCGTCTTTGCCAACATTGCCTTTCCCTTAGAACTTGCTGGTGGCTCCAGGGAGAACATCAAAAAACGAGTGCATGAGTTGGCTGAACTGGTAGGGCTCACGGATAAACTGCAGAGCTACCCCGGCCAACTAAGTGGCGGTCAGAAGCAACGGGTTGGCATAGCCCGGGCCCTCGCTTGCGAGCCCCAACTTTTGCTCTGTGATGAGGCTACCTCTGCTTTGGATCCAGAAACTACAGTGTCGGTTCTGCGCCTCCTGAAGAGGATTAATGAAAGGCTCAAGCTCACCATTGTCTTGATCACCCATGAGATGGAGGTCATCCAAACCATCTGTGACCAGGTGGCCGTCTTAGAAGACGGCAGGCTGCAAGAAGTGGGTCCTGTAGTAGATGTTTTCACCAGACCCAAGTCCCCAGCCACCCGGCGGATGCTACGGGGCTTCTTGGACTATCCCAAGGACCAGATCGAACAGTTGGAACCTGGGGAACATACCCTCCTCCAGCTAACCTTTATCGATCGCAAGGCGCACGAACCCATCATTTCACAACTAATTCGCACGTGCCAAGTTGATGTGAACATTCTCTATGGACGCCTGGATCGAATGAAAGACATACCCTTCGGGATGCTTCTGGTAGAACTGCGGGGTAGCGCAGAACAAGTGACCCAAGCTACCAAGTTTTTGCAGGACAATCAAGTAGAAGTGGAGGTGATCCAGCCATGATGGGGCAAGTTCTTGTGTCACTTTTGTGGCAAGCAACCCTGGAGACATTAAATATGGTCATAGCTGGTACGATCTTGGCTACCCTTTTGGGCCTACCCTTGGGAATTATTCTGAGCACCACGGGACCTAACCAAATCCTGGAGCACCCCCTTGTACACCGAATCTGTGGAGGCTTTGTGAATATTGGTCGCTCCATTCCCTTTATCATCCTCATGGTAGCCATTATCCCCTTTACACGCTTCGTCGTCGGTACCTCCATTGGCACAATTGCAGCCATCGTACCCCTTACTGTAGCGGCTATTCCCTTTGTGGCCCGCCTGGTGGACGGGGCTCTCAAAGAGGTAGATGCGGGAGTAATCGAGGCCGCAGAGAGTATGGGGGCCTCACCCCCAGAGATCATCTACAAAGTCATGATTCCCGAGGCCTTGCCCGCCCTGGTCTTGGCCATTACCCTAACAGCCGTTAACCTGGTTGGGTATTCTGCCATGGCCGGTTCCATTGGAGGCGGCGGTCTGGGAGATTTGGCCATCCGCTATGGCTATCAGCGTTTTCGCGGTGATATTATGTTGGCAACTGTCGTTATTCTCGTCGTTATGGTTCAAGGGATTCAAATGCTGGGCGATGCCATCGCCCGCAAGCTCGACCACAGAAATTGAAGGAGGAAGAAAAAATGAAAGGAACATTAGTCGTTGTTTTGGTCTTAGCCGTCACTCTTTGTACTGTTCCAGTTAGCGCGGAGTCGATTCTCAAAGTAGGTGCAACCCCCGTACCCCATGCAGAGATTTTGCACATGATTGTACCCATCCTCAAGGAGGAAGGCATCACTCTGGAAATTGTGGAGTTTACAGACTATGTACGTCCCAACCTTGCTCTGCAAGAGGGCGAGCTCGATGCTAACTTCTTTCAGCATCTGCCCTACTTAGAATCTTTTAATCAGGATGCTAGGACAGATCTAGTGTCCTTAGTAGGCGTGCATGTGGAACCCCTCGGGGTTTATGCCACGAAGCATACATCCCTAGACGATCTCCCTTCCCGAGCCACCTTAGCCATTCCCAATGACGCCACCAATGGCGGCAGAGCCCTCCTCTTACTGCAAGAGGCTGGCCTCATCAAACTGGATCCGAAAACGGGCATTACGCCAACGATCTTTGATGTAGAGGAGAATCCCCGCAACATCCGCTTTATTGAACTAGAAGCTGCCCAGCTCAGCCGTAGTCTAGCTGATGTGGATGCTGCTGTGATCAACGGAAACTATGCCCTGCAAGCAGGGCTGAACCCAGTCTTGGACTCCCTCTTCTTAGAGGGTGCCAACTCTCCCTACGTCAATATTGTTGCGATCCGAGCGGCAGATGTGGAAGACAGTAACCTCGCCAAGCTCGCTCTGGCCCTTAGCAGTGAACAGGTTCGCTCTTTCATCCTAGAAACCTATGAAGGGGCCGTGGTACCAGTCTTCTAGATGGTGAAAGGGGGTCCTAGACCCCCTTTTGTTTTACCCTAGAATCCTTGTGCCATAGGGTTCAAGCATGATTTTACCTAGATTAAACGTCTCCTTGGTCAATAAATCCTGCACGTGTTGTGGCATCTCAACAGGCCAGGCAATTTCCCTTAAATCAATACTCTGGGCTCTGGGCAGGTTGTTCAGGAGAACCAGGATCTGCTCGTCTTGGCTAAAACGGACAAATCCGAAGATATTGGTGGCACTATCAGCCCACACCGTTTTTGATTGACCCCGGCGCAAGACGTGATGCTTCTTGCGTAATTCGATCAAAGTCTTATGCCAAGCCAAGAGTTCTAGGTTCTGCTCCTTTGGATCCCAAAGCATACCCCGCCTACAATCTGGGTCGATCAGCCCCTCCATGCCCACTTCATCACCATAATAGATCATGGGGGCACCTTCATAGGTGAGCTGAAAGGCCACGGCCAAAGAAAACTTTTGCACATCTCCCCCGCAGGTGGTCAAAAACCGCTCCGTATCATGACTACCTAGGAGGTTGAACATACTCAAGTTCACCGCCTGGGTGTGATTCATCTGCACCTTGGCTAGCCGATGGGCAAAGCTCCTAGCGCGAATGGTACCCCGGGCGAAGAAATCCAGACAGGCGTATTGTAAGGAATAGTTCATGACGGAGTCAAATTGATCGCCCCGCACCCACTCGCTGGCCTCGTGCCAAAGCTCCCCAACAATGAGGGCCTCTGGATTCTCTGCCTTCACCACCTGGCGAAATTCCCGCCAGAACTGGTGGTCAATTTCATTGGCCACATCCAGCCGCCAGCCATCGATACCAAACTCCCTGATCCAATATCTCCCCACCTCTAAGAAGTAATCCCGAACATCGCTCTCTACCGTCATGAGTTTGGGCATGGTCGCGATCTGATTGGCAAAGGTCTCATAGTTGGGTGGATCCGTTTGAACAGGAAAACTCTCAATATTGAACCAGTGGGCATAGGCTGATTCTGGGCCCTTTGCGAGTACGTCTTGGAAGGCAAAGAAACCGAAACCACTGTGATTGAAGACAGCATCGAGCACGATCTTGATACCGTGGTCATGGGCCAGTTGGATGAGGGTCCTCAGGGTCTCTTCCGTCCCAAAGTGAGGATCAATCTTGTAATAATCTACCGTATCATACTTGTGATTGCTGGGAGCCTGAAAAATTGGTGTGAGATAGATGACCTCCACCCCTAAGTCAACCAAGTGGTCGAACCGGTCAATCACACCCTGTAAGTCGCCACCCTTTTGGCTGGTAACCGTAGGGGGCGTGTCCCAAGCTTCCACATTGGGGGGATCGTTGGTAGGATCACCATTGGCAAAACGCTCAGGGAAGATCTGGTAAATCACCGCTCCCTGGGACCAACGAGGAGGCTCCCACAGATCCCTAAGAGCTATATAGGGATAGTGGAACTGGGTGTTTGGAGGCACCTCAGTAAAGAAGCCTTTTTCCGTGTAGAAAAGCACATTCTTGCCATCATCCAACAAAAATACATAACCAAAACGTTTAGTCGCAAGTACAATGTCCGCTTGATAATAGGAAAAGAGCTCATCCTCCGCGACCAAATCCATGGTAGCCACCAAGGGTTCAGAACCCCCGTAGCGATCATGATAGAGCACTTGTACCCTCTGAAGATCACCCTTGGCCGCACGTAGCGTGACTCGCAGAGTGTCTTCCGACACAGGATAGGCATAGTTTCCATGGGCAAGGTGGTACACCGCTTCCCTCAGCATTGCTTTCACTCCCTGTCTATTGCAAACGTTAGCACACATTTCCTATTCGAAACTATGGTTCGATTTCCTGCCAACAAAAGGTACCACGACTCCAATCTTCAGCTGCCACTGTTTTTGGCTATCCCAACCCAAAAGGGTGACAAGCTCGGGCAAAGGGCGGACTATGACACCTCCCCCATAGCGGAAATTTGTCTCTCCCCACCCTTTTTTCAAGTGATGGTTGTGATTAACCAGGCCTTCCACATAAAGAGTACATGCTGGGCCAAGTTCCAAGCCCAGCTGTCCCTTGACCTCGGTTAAGATGAGCTCGTTCCTGAACTGCAGCCCCCCTTGGGTAGCGAAACGCCAAGGACCCTCGGAAAAAGCCCGGCGGTAACGGAGACCGAAGACAGAACCATTTGAATCCAGGCTGAGATTGGCTTGCCAGGGTTCAGCCGATAGATCAAGCTGCAATCCCTTGGCATCCATTTCAAGCTTCATTTGTCCCCTTGCCTCTGGCTTGTAGTCCAATCTGATCCTTCCGCGCCCCACTTCCACCCGTAAGGGAGCTCTTTGGGAACGAATCCAAAGAGCCAAGGGGTTGAGGCCTGCCCCCCAAGACCAGTTATCTGAGGTAAGACGGAATGAAATGTCTTGGGATGTCATCAGTAAGCCAAACCTTTGGTCACTATAGCGCGCTGTCAGGGAAGGGATTTCTTCTGCGTCCCTCGGGATATCAAGCGTCCAGCGCCAGTTTCCCTTGTGATAGGTCCCCCTCCGCAGATGGGACGTCTCCTGCCAACGCCAGCCACCATCTCCAGCGAAAGACGGAACGCTACTGGAGAGTGTGATACTCCCCACTGAATTCCGCTCTACCCTGATAGTTCTAGCTTGCCCTCGGAGCGAAACATGTTGCCTCTCGGCTGAGGCGTCGAAAAACCATGAACCGGAGTTCGCCACAAGCCGCCAGGAAAACCCCTGATCCCAGAGGAACACAGGTAGGAAGAAGTCTTCGGACCAAGCCTCATCCGGTTGTGGCCGCCAAGTGGTGCTTTCGAGCAAGGGAAGACCAGTCCAAATTGGTTCCCTTGGATTTTCCAAAGGAATGATGACATCTAAGGCGTCCCCTAAAACGGTGATTTTGCCCATTCCCCGCCTCTGGATGGTACCACTTGGTAAGAGTAGTGGAGAGGAGGTATCCACTGAGACGTTTTGTTCCTCAGCGAAGTCAAACCAGCTTCGGTCAATTTCCATGCTGTGACCAACTTCTCTTCCTTGCCACGACGCCCAAATCCCTCCCTCTCCCCCTGGCAGTGGAAGTAGCGCTTGCACGGAACCTTGCAGTTCGTATATCCCCGGACCGAGGCTAGGTAGGGACAAAATAAGAGAATCGCCCATGGTCACAGAGTCTAAAACCTCTCCCTCTAAAGTCCATGGGTCCCCTAGACGTAGGTTAGGATTGGTTCGTAAGGCGAACTCCCCTCCTGGGCTTGGTCCCTTGATCAGAAGTTTGACCTTGCCCCAAGCCGCGGGCTCCAACTTGGAAGGAACTGTATCCCACCAAAAATGCACATGTTCTTCATCACGAAGAACCTGGAGTGCTTCAACCTGAACACTTGGTCTGACTACTTCCTTCTCTCCATAATAAAGCCCATCCCTTTCTTGTAGCAAAAACCAACGACCAGAAGGGACGGCGATAAACCCCTGTCCCTCCCTGAACACCTGAACCTGGTCGCTGTTTAGGGGCAGAACCCAATAGGCTGTAGAAAGGGGAAGCCCTAAGATGCCCTGGGCTCCCTCCAATGTCACCTTTAGGCCCAGTTGGTGACGACCCACACCGAACGGGCCTAGTTCGAGAGAAACATCAAGGACATGGGTACTTTGTCCGGGTCCCACACCAGATGCAATTCTTCCTTGCTGTACCAACTCACCCGCTGGATTGGTGAAACTAAGGCCAAAGTCGGCGTCGGCCCAAAGGCTCCATGGTCCATCACCTTCGATGCAAAGATCCATGGGCTGATTGAAGCTAGCCTGCCCGTTTTCGTTTCCGACCCGATGCCGAATGACTGGGCCTTCCCCCAAGCAAAGTGCGGGAAGAAGAAGTGTAAGTAGCCAAGCTAGAACAAAGCGACTCATGGAACTTGTCCAGAATGGGCTGAGAGGATTTCAACCCGGTGAACCCAACTGGGTAGAGCAACATCAAGACCCCGACGACGACCGACTAAGACCAAGCCACTTCGGATCTGCCGTTTTTCACTCAGTTGATTGGAAGCGTCGAAGAAATGTAACTCTCCTTCCCAGGGACCATGTCGGGGCCCATGATTTTCAATGGTCAAATGGAGGCCCTCGTCCTCCTTTCTCCAGGAAGAGATGGCCAGCTCTGTTTGCGTGTCACCTGCTGCCGTAGATAGCAAGAGGAGAACGGCCATGCGGGCTTGGATACCTCCCTGGCGGGGTTTGATGAACAGAACAGCATAGAGATTATCAAAGGTATCCTCCACCAATTCCACCTGAATGATCTCCTGCTCTTTGGCCCCGAGGGATAGTACATCCCGGGGGATGGTCAAAAACTGCGCCGCCTTGGCCACCGCTTCAGTACTTTCTAAGAGTACCACTCGGCCAAATTCATCCTGATCAAAAAGGGCCAAGGATAAATCCACCGACACATCTTCTTCACCCCAATTCTGACAGACAATACTAAAGACTTGACCGGCCTGCGCCTCCACCGCCTCGATCACAACCGGTGCCACCGATACGGTGGCACCGGCACTACTTCCAAGTAATAGGAAGGCCCCAAAAACCAAAAGAAACCGCCTTAGCATCGCCATCATAGTGCGGGCACCACCGTGAATTCTACTTCAAAAGAATAACTCCCAGGATTATGTTCATACCCTCCCTGGAGCCGGAACGGAACTCTAACAACAAGGCCATCCTGACCTGTTGGCGGTTGTTCCTCGCTAATTGAAGTCTTCTCTGTAGGAAGATTCTGCCACTTTCCATCGTATCGTAGCTGAACAGCATCAAGAAGGGCATCCCCCTCACCTAAGTCTCGAACCTCCATCTCCAGGCTCCAGTTCGTATTAGAGAAGACCGTAATCTCCAAGTCTTGCTGGACGGTTTGTCCTGGTCCCACCGGGGGAAAGGTTAGATCGCCTGGACTTAATAGACTACAGCCAGAGGTGATTTCGATCTCAAAGGTGACTCGACCGGATGCCTCTACGCTTGTTCCAACCATGAGAAATGCCACCATAAGTACCGCGAAAACCAGACTCCTTTTTATCATTGTATCCTCCTTTTTGAGGATAGACCCTGCCTTGATTATATACTGCACACCCCTTTCTGTCAATTCGTTGTTTTCAGAAAATTATGGCTAAAAAGAGGAGCAGGTGGGTTTCCCTACCCTGCTCCTTACTCTTTATCGTTTGAGTTCGGCAACCTTATCAAGACGCTCCCAAGGCAAGTCCAGATCAAGACGACCAAAATGGCCATAGGCTGCAACCTGCTGGTAAATGGGGCGCTGTAAACCGAGGTTACGAATAATCGCCTGGGGACGGAGGTCAAAGTGCTTCAGGATCAGTTCTTCAATTTCTTGATCAGGAATCACACCTGTTCCGAAGGTATCCACAAACAAGGAGACCGGTCGCGCCACTCCGATGGCGTAGGCCACCTGGACTTCTACCCTCTTGGCGAGTCCAGCTGCTACCACATTCTTCGCGGCATGGCGAGCGGCATACGAAGCGGAGCGATCCACCTTAGATGGATCCTTACCGGAAAAGGCGCCACCGCCGTGCCGGCCCAGACCGCCATAGCTATCCACGATGATTTTCCGCCCTGTCAGGCCTGAATCGGCGGCAGGACCACCCACTACGAAGCGACCTGTGGGATTCACCAACACTCTCGTCTTTTCGGTCCAGAGTTCCTTAGGAACAATGGCCTCAATCACATGTTTCCTAATGTCTTGACCAATCGTAGCCTGATCAACATCGGGGTGGTGCTGGGCAGAGACGACCACATTATCAACTGCAATGGGTCGATTCTCCTCATCATAGATAATGGACACCTGCGTCTTACCATCGGGCCTTAGATAGGGTAGAGCACCTGTTTTTCGCACATCAGCCAAGCGCTTGGCTAGTTTATGCGCCAAAGCAATGGGCATGGGCATGTACTCGGGAGTCTCATCGGTGGCATAACCAAACATAATTCCCTGATCCCCTGCCCCCATAAGGGAATCCTGATCCGCATCACCAGAGCGCCTTTCAAAAGCCTCATTCACCCCCAGGGCAATGTCAGGGGACTGTTCTTCAAGGGAGGTCAAGACAGCGCATGTATCGGCGTCGAAGCCATATTTGGCCCGGTCATAGCCAATCTCTCTCACCACATCGCGCACGATCCGAGGTATATCCACATAACAACCGGTGGTAATTTCCCCCAAGATGAGAACTAAGCCAGTGGAGATAGCCGTTTCACAGGCCACTCTTGCCACAGGATCCTGGGCAAGAATCGCGTCAACAACTGCGTCTGAAATCTGATCGCAGACCTTATCTGGATGTCCCTCCGTTACAGATTCTGATGTAAATAAATACTTCCTACCTGGCATGATAACCATCCTTTCAATAGTAAATCCTCTCCCACAAGAGAGAGGATTTGCATTCACAAAATCCATCCCTCATCTCTCAAAACTGCACCGCAGTCTTGTTGGAATTAGCACCTTGCAAGCCAGAGCTTCGCCGGTTGCCGGGTTTCATTGGGCCAGTCCCTCCACCACTCTTGATGAGCACCGATATTTAGTTGTGAGTCAATCCTAATTTGCCACCTTGATCCACTCATAGGTGGGCATGAGATCCCGTGTAAACTGGCTGACAGCATTACGTATGGCGGATTGCTTCACGTAAGGGATATCGTTATTATGTGGGCTGGGTGTTTGCCAGAAACCAGGTCTCTGACCATCTGGGAACCAACCAATCGTCTTCTTACTATCGGTTGATGCTTCCCCTTCAGCCCGCACCCGATGAATGACATTACCGCTCCGAGTATCCATAACTCGGCCGGCAAAACTCACCATCACACGAGTGTTTTGCGATATCTCCCAGTCGTACCCCTTGACTCCCTTATTATTGTAGCTTTCCCTGGTGGGCACCGCTTGACCCTGCGTAACCGGTGCAAAATAGCCTGAGACTTCACCCATAATCAAGGCGTCAACACCAAGCATCTGACCAAGTCTGATGGCGGCATCCCGATTCGGAGACTCGCCCCTAAGTAAGCCAAGCCGGACTAAGGCCCACTCAGCCTCATCTGGTCCAATCACCCGATAATACTGGGAAAGAATCCGGATCATCTCCTGTTCCACCTCATGGGAGACAACATAGTCACTGGTAAAGTTGTCAAAGAACAACACCGCAACTGTATTACCTCCGCCAACCTGCACCTTAGGTGGAATCATGGTCCGCTCGTAACCAGAACATCCAACCAACAACAATGCAATAAGTACTAGAAACACTAGCTTGCGTTTCACTTCTATCCCCCGTTTCACTCTTGGTCATAGGGCCTATCCTCTTTTATTTCGCCAACAAAAAGCAGATTCCTACCAGTTCGATCCACTTGGTCCGAAAGTTTCTAATCGAAACGAAGCCGACCTAAATGATG
>JAAYOK010000123.1 GCA_012520355.1 Bacillota bacterium
ATTCACACACCCCATCTAAGTGACCGATCCCTCAGCTTGGAAAATGCCAATTATGTAATGGAAAATGCCAGAGATTTGGCGCAGGAGATCTCCTTTAAGCCTGATGGCATCATCCAAAAACGCTCTGAAGCAATTATTAACCAGGTTGTGGACTTCCTGGAAGAAATTGCCCAGAAGGGTCTAAAGACAGCCATTAGTGAGGGATATTTTGCTGACATTCGTCGTCCTAAAGACGGTGGAAAAGGCGGAGACGGCGTCGTTTTGAAGGCAACGGACTATCGTAACCCCTTTATGGATCAAATGCAGCAGGAACTTGGAAGGAGGGAAGCCGATGCGTTCTAAGGATCAGGTAATTAAGCCCTACGGAGATGCCTGGGGTGATGGCCAGGTTCAACTGAGCTTCACTCTACCCATACCTGCCGGAGCAAAGGCAATGGAAGCAGCGAAACAGTTGGCGACCCAAATGGGTTTCGAAGGCGTGCAGGTTACCAGCATGAAGGATCTCTATGGTTTTAGTCATTTTATTCTCTACGGAAGCACGAAGTATAGCGTGGACCTGGAGCAAATTGCGGTCCGTGATACGAGCGATGAAGCCATGTCCTTTGACGAGGTCAATGCCTTTATCGAGGCGGAGATCGGCCGCAAGATTGTGGTGGTAGGGGCTTGTACAGGTACTGATGCCCATACTGTAGGTTTAGATGCCATTATGAACATGAAGGGTTTTGATGGTGACTATGGCTTAGAACGCTATCCCATGATCGAGGCCCATAATCTGGGGAGCCAAGTACCCAACGAGGTCTTACTACGTAAGGCCAGGGAGCTTAAGGCCGATGCGGTCCTTGTCTCCCAAGTGGTGACGCAAAAAAACGTACACATTCAGAATTTGACCGAACTAGTGGAGATGGCGGAAGCAGAGGGTCTGAGGCGAGACCTGATCATGATTGTGGGTGGACCTAGGATTGACCGAGCCTTAGCTGCAGAACTGGGCTATGATGCGGGATTTGGTCCTGGCACAACAGCTCGCCATGTGAGTACCTTTTTAGCCAGAGAACTGGTTCGGAAGCTTTAAAGGAGGAAGAGGAATGAAAAGTGTGATCCGAGTTCGAGTCAGTGCCGCCCAGGCCCATTACGGTGGTAATCTGGTGGATGGTGCCTTTGTCTTGCAGCTCTTTGGTGACTGCGCCACCGAACTTTTGATTCGGCAGGATGGTGATGAAGGCTTGTTCTTGACCTATAGCGATGTGCAGTTTAAGGCACCTGTTTATGCCGGTGATTATATTGAAGCGGTGGGAACGATTGCAGAAATCGGTAATACGTCCCGTAAGATGGAGTTTGTGGCCACCAAGCAAATCACCCGGCCTGAAGACCCAAGTTTGGCCCCTTCAGCTATGGATGTTCTAGCTGAGCCCATCATTGTTGCCACAGCCAAAGGGGTGTGCGTGGTACCCAAGGATAAGCAAAGAAGGGGGTGAGTTGGATGTCCAAACTTATTATTACGGCTGCTTTGACAGGGGCCGAGGTCACAAGGGAACAGCAGAGTCAGCTACCGATTACGCCAGAAGAAATTGCCGAGGCGGCTCTAGAAGCCTACCAAGCCGGAGCCTCCATTGTTCATGTGCATGCCAGAACTTTGGATGGTAGCCCAACCCAGGATAAGAAGGTCTACGGAGAAATCAAGACTCGCATCGAAGAAAAATGTCCAGTCATCTTTCAGCCTTCGACGGGGGGAGCAACGTGGCATACAGCGGAAGAACGACTGCAGCCCGTAGAGTTGAGCCCTGAGATGGCGACCTTATCCACAGGGACCTGTAACTTTGGCCGGGATGTGTTTTCCAATCCCCAGGACTTTTACGAACAAGCAGCTCGCCTCATGGAACAGCGGGGGGTAAAGCCGGAAATTGAGGTGTTTGAGGCGGGAATGATTGATAATGCCCTGCGCCTTGTGAAGGATGGCCTGCTGCAGACACCACTTCATTTTAATTTCGTGTTGGGCGTTCCAGGAGCTCTATCTGCCAGCGTTAGAAATCTTAGTTTCTTAGTTGATAGCATTCCCCAGGGGAGTACTTGGACGGTATCGGGTATTGGTCGACATGAGACATCTCTAGCCATGGTAGCTCTGGCCATGGGAGGTCATGTCCGGGTTGGGTTTGAGGATAATATCTATTTTTATCGTGGTCAATTGGCCCAAAGCAATGCCCAGTTGGTGGCGAGAATTGCCAGGATTGCCAAGGAGCTTGGACGTGAGGTAGCCTCGCCTGCTGAAGCCCGGGAGATCTTGGGTCTCAAGCCTAGGGTGAACTAAAAGGAGGGCGAAACTTTGTCAAAGATTTTGTCGCAGGAAGAAGTGATTGAGAAAGTAACGGACGGAAGTAGCGTCATGATCGGTGGCTTTATGACTTGTGGTACGCCGGTAAATCTGGTGAGGGCACTAGCTGAGCGTGGGGTGGAAAACCTAACCATCATCTGCAATGATACTGGTCTGAAAGGTGATGGCATTGGCATCTTAATTTCTACTGATGCAGTGAAACATTTAATCGTGAGCCATATTGGGACTAATCCAGAAACCGGTCAGAAGATGATCGATGGGAAAATCCAGGTTGATCTAGTACCCCAGGGTACATTGGCGGAGCGAATTCGTTGTGCCGGAGCTGGCCTAGGTGGTGTCTTAACTCCCACCGGCGTTGGTACCGTCGTGGCTGAAGGTAAGACCGAGCTGGAGGTCGACGGGAGGGTCTATCTTTTAGAGAAACCCCTCCATGCAGACTTTGCTCTGATCAAAGCCTGGAAGGCGGACCGTAAGGGCAATCTCATCTATCGCCGTAGCACTCGCAATTTCAATCCCATTATGGCCATGGCCGCGGATTGCGTAATTGCAGAGGTGGAAGAAATTGTGGAAGTGGGCGAGATCGATCCTGATGATGTGGTAACACCTGGAATTTTCGTAGACTATTTGGTAAAGGGGGCGAGTTGTAATGGATAGTAAGCAGCGAAAGGTGTTGATCGCCCGCCGCATTGCCCAAGAACTTGCCGATGGCGATGTGGTTAACTTGGGTATTGGACTTCCTACCATGGTCAGTAATTTCATTCCCCCAGGAGTCAATATTACCTTGCAGTCGGAAAACGGCTTTGTAGGCCTAGGTCCCACCCCACCACCAGGTGAAGAGGATCCCTGCCTGGTCAATGCCGGAGGGCAACCGGTGACGATTCTGCCAGGGGGCGCCTTTTTTGACAGTGTGGATTCCTTTGCTATTATCCGGGGGGGTCATGTTGATGTCACGGTGCTCGGGGCCCTCGAAGTGGATGCCGCAGGAAACTTGGCCAATTGGATGGTACCAGGGAAAATGGTGCCAGGTATGGGTGGTGCCATGGACTTGGTAGTAGGGGCCAAACGAGTGATTGTGGCCACACTCCATCTAACCAAAGATGGAGAACCGAAGCTCCTCAAGAAATGTCGTCTACCCCTAACCGCAACTGGAGAAGTAGACTTGGTGGTTACAGATTATGGCGTTTTCCAGATCGAAGGGGGCCAGATGGTCTTACTTGAGAAGAATCCGGAACTCACGGTAGAAGAGATTAGGGTAGCCACAGAGGCTGATTTAGTGGTGTCACCCGATTTGAAAGACATGGATGTGACAGGACTCTAGGGCAGTGCAGGTGAAGGAGGTTTTGGCTTTGACAAATCAACCCTGGCAGCGATGGGGGGCAAGTGAAGCGAACTGGCATGATTGGCATTGGCAGGTCAGAAACCGGATCCAAAGTGTAGAAGAATTGGAAGAGATCATCCCCCTAACAGAGCAAGAAAAGTCTGACATTAACAAGGTTTTAGAGATTTTCCGGATGGGAATTACACCGTACTATGCTTCGTTAATGGATCCCCAAGATCCCACCTGTCCTGTGAGGCGGCAAGCGGTACCCACTGTCATGGAGACGATGGCGGGAATCTCGGATATGCAAGATCCCTTAGATGAGGTGGCAGACTCACCTGTACCAGGCTTGACCCATCGTTATCCCGATCGTGTCCTCTTTTTAATTACGGACCAGTGCTCCATGTATTGCCGGCATTGTACAAGGCGGCGCTTTGCGGGTCAAAATGATAGCGGTTTGGCGTGGGAGCATATTGAAAAGGGCATTGAGTACATCCGAAACAATCCTGCCGTACGAGATGTCCTCCTTTCCGGCGGTGATGCTCTCCTGATGGCGGACCACAAACTCGAGGAGATCATCAAACGCTTGCGGGAGATTCCCCACGTGGATGTGATTCGCCTCGGTACTCGGACGCCCGTTGTGATGCCCCAGAGAATCACAGACGATCTAGTGGCGATGCTGAAGAAGTATCATCCGATTTGGTTGAACACCCATTTTAACCATCCGAAAGAGATCACACCTGAATCCACCGAGGCTTGCTTGAAACTGGTGGATGGGGGGATTCCCGTGGGAAATCAAACCGTCTTACTGCGGGGTGTAAATGATAATCCCCAGATTATGAAGGAATTGGTCTTAGATCTGGTACGGATTCGTGTGCGGCCTTACTACATTTATCAATGTGATTTATCCATGGGAATTGAACATTTCCGCACCAAGGTGTCAAAGGGACTGGAAATTATGGAGGCTCTGAGGGGTCACATCTCTGGCTATGCTGTCCCCACCTATGTGGTGGATGTTCCCGGTGGCGGAGGCAAAACTCCAGTGATGCCCCAGTACCTAATTAGTATGTCCCCAACCAAAGTGGTTTTGCGCAACTACGAAGGGGTGATTGCCACCTATGCAGAACCGCAGTATATAGACGATGGTTGGGAGTCGAGAAATGGTGCTACAGCGATGTATTCAGGCGTCGCTCAGCTCCTTGAAGCCAAAGAAAACCGGTCCATTGAACCGGCAAATCTAGAGCGCAGACGGCGTAATGCGAAGAAGCAATGACCAATGAGGAGGCTAACCATGCAAGAGGTAGTGATTGTTAAGGCAGTTCGTACGGCTATAGGCAGTTTTGGCGGAACGCTGAAAGATTTACCAGCGGCTGAACTTGGAGCCATTGTTCTTCGAGATATCCTGGAGAAAACGGGCCTTCCCCCGGCTGAAATTGATGAGGTGATCTTAGGTAATGTGCTCCAGGCTGCATCAGGCCAGAACCCGGCACGGCAGGCAGCTATTAAGGCGGGGATACCTGAACATGTACCGTCTTTTACCGTCAATAAGGTTTGTGGCTCTGGCTTAAAGGCTGTGGGATTGGCGGCCCAGGCTATTCGGGCGGGAGACGGCCACATGTACTTGGTTGGTGGGATGGAAAATATGAGCCTGGCCCCCTATGCTGATCAAAGGGCCCGCTGGGGTGCTCGCATGGGCCATAGTGAGCTTGTGGATGTGATGATCAAAGACGGTCTCTGGTGTGCCTTTAACGATGTTCACATGGGTATCACCGCTGAGAACATTGCGGAGCGCTGGCAGATTAGCCGTGCTGCCCAAGATGAATTTGCCGCCCTGAGTCAACAAAAGTGTGAAGCGGCCCAGGCAGAAAACCGTTTTGCCAACGAGATTGTGCCCGTGGTGATACCCCAGCGTAAAGGTGACCCCGTGATCTTTAATCAGGACGAATATCCCAGAGCAGGTGTAACCGCGGAAGGCTTGGCCAAGTTGAGGCCTGCCTTTAAGAAAGATGGAACCGTTACGGCAGCCAACGCTTCTGGAATTAACGATGGTGCCGCGGCCCTTTTAGTTATGTCTGGCGAGAAGGCCAAGGCCCTGGGGCTCAAACCCATGGCTCGTATCCTAAGCTATGCTGCTTCGGGCGTAGACCCAGCCATTATGGGAATTGGCCCTGTAGAAGCCAGCCGTAAGGCTCTGGCCAAGGCTAATCTCACAGTTGATGATCTGAACCTCATTGAGGCAAATGAAGCCTTTGCTTCCCAGTCCATCGCTGTTGGGCAAGAACTGAAACTTGATCCGGCCAAGGTGAATGTGAATGGTGGCGCGATTGCCCTGGGTCATCCCATCGGTGCCAGCGGCGCCAGGATTTTGGTCACTCTCCTCCATGCTCTAGAGCAAAGAGAACTGAAACTTGGGCTTGCCACCTTGTGTATTGGTGGAGGCCAAGGTTATGCCACTGTAGTTGAGCGCATCTAGGCAATCCGACAAGGGGAGGTATAGATAGCAATGATGACAATTGGTGTAATTGGAGCGGGAACCATGGGTAACGGGATCGCTGAGGTCTGTGCCCAGGTAGGCCAAGTGATCTTGGTGGATATCGATCAAGCTAGGGCCCGAGGGGGCCTGGAGGCCATTGGGAAAAGACTCAGCCGCCAGGTGGAAAAAGGAAGGATGGATGAAGCTACCAAGGAGACAATTCTTGCGCGGATCCATCCCACCGGTGAGCTCAAAGAACTAGGAAGTGCGGATCTTGTGGTTGAAGCGGCTCTGGAGGATCTGGAGGTCAAGAAAGAGCTCTTTCAGGCTTTGGGCGAGATTTGCTCCCCAGAGTGCATCTTAGGCACCAATACCTCTGCCCTGAGCATCACAGAGGTCGCAGCCCATGTACCCCGGCCTGAACGGGTAGTGGGTATTCATTTCTTTAATCCTGCCACAGTGATGAAACTAGTGGAAGTCGTTCGCACACCCTTTACGAGCCAAGCAAGCGTGGATAAAGCTGTTGACATTGTCACGTCCTTGGGTAAGAGCCCTGTCTTAGTGGAAGAATCGCCTGGTTTTGTTGTGAATCGCATCTTGGTTCCCATGATCAATGAAGCCATCTTCATCTTGGGAGAAGGAGTCGCCTCCGCGGAGGATATTGATACTGCCATGCGCCTAGGGGCCAATCACCCCATGGGGCCTTTGGCTCTTGCGGATCTAATTGGGCTTGATATCTGCTTAGCCATTATGGAAACTCTCCACCGGGAGCTTGGTGAAGATAAATACCGCCCTGCACCACTTCTGCGCAAGATGGTACGGGCAGGACGCTTAGGGCGCAAAACCAAGCATGGTTTCTTCACGTATAACTAAGGAGGTCACCATGAATCTCAAGTGCTTCGAGTTAACAATGGAGGATGGATGGGCACTCCTGGAGATGGCCCGTCCAGAAAAGCTCAATGTTCTGGATGAGGGTGTCCTGAGAGAACTTCACCAGATCCTAGGGACCCTCAAGGAGCAAAAGATCAAGGCCGTGGTCCTGACAGGTCAAGGTAAAGCCTTTGCGGCAGGGGCTGATGTGGCTGCCATGGCAGAAATGGATAGCCAAGCTGCCCAAGACTTTTCTCGGTTTGGGAACAAGGTGTTCCAGGAAATCGAAGACCATCCAGCCGTCTTTATCGCGGCCGTTAATGGTTATGCCTTAGGCGGCGGATGTGAGCTGGCCCTTGCTTGCGATCTGCGTTGGGCATCGACTCGGGCGAGCTTTGCCCAACCAGAGATTGGCTTGGGGATCATTCCTGGCTTTGGCGGAACCCAGCGCTTGCCTCGTATCATAGGAGCTACTCGCGCTAAGGAATGGATTCTCACTGGTAGGCGCTATTCGGCCCAAGAGGCCCTTGCAGCAGGTCTTATCTCCCAGGTTTTGGAACCCGAGGTTTTACTTCAGGAGGCCACCAAACTCGCCCAGGAGTTGGCCCAGAAGTCAGGTCCGATTTTAGCCATCGCCAAACAGGCCATTGCATCTTCAGGAACGGGTGTGAAGGAGAGCCAAGGCGAAACAGAAGCTCGTTTCTTTGCCCAGTGCTTTGAGACGGAGGATGGTCTGGAGGGGCTCCAAGCCTTTGTGGAAAAACGGGCTCCGCTCTTCAAAGATCGCTAACAGCTTCTGGGGCTAGAGTGGTTGACAGAAAGTGTTTTCTTTGCATATAATGGGCTTAATCTATTTTGCAGTGGATTTGATGGGGAGAGTAACTGGGCAGCCAATCACGCAGAGAGGA
>JAAYOK010000124.1 GCA_012520355.1 Bacillota bacterium
AGTCGATATCACGGCCTGCTAACACCTGGGCAATGGCCACGCCAATGGCGTCACGTGCCTCGTAGTTATACACTCCGTACTTCACTTGCGGTACTTTCGATGCGAAATCGGTGATCTCGGCATAAATTGCCTGGCCACCAAAGAACTCATGGGGTACAGCATAGGCATCACTGTCACCTGCTGGCAGATAGGTGGCCAAAGCACCTGATGATGGCAGAATCGTCTCGTAGAGCTCGACGCTAGCAGCAAAGGTATGGGCCAAGAAGTCGATGGCTGCATCCTTATTAGGCGAATCAGCCCTTACGGTCCAACTTGAACCACCTTGGCTACTATAGTTCGTAGCATTTGGTGCACGCTCGAGCCTCGGCATATTAGTTACGCCCCAGAGCCCTTTTTGCTCTTCCGGTAGAACGATCGAACCAATAATCCAGCAACCATTAATGGTTCCAGCCACGGTACCTCGGTTAAACGATGTGATATACTGCTCCCAGTCGTTTACTTGGACCATGATACCGGTATTGACGAGTTCAACGTAGACCTCGATGACTTCCTTCAGCACGTCATTATTAGCGATGAACACATCACCATTTTCGTCAAACATCCAACTTCCAGCACTTTGCAGACCTGCCATGATCAAGTCTGGACTTTCCGCGACAATCGAATGAAGCGGCTTACCGGTCTTAGCCAAGATGTCTTTACCCATCTCAATATACTCAGACCAGGTAATATCGGTGAAGTCACTCAGTTCGTACCCTGCCTCATTAAGGACATCCACCCGAAGAGCGTTAATGGCGGCCCCATTATCGAATGGAACGGCATAGTTGCGACCATCTACCGAGGTCAAGCTGACTTTGAAATCCGCAAACTGACTAAAATCAATGCCAGAATCTGTGAGGTCTGCGAAGACATGGGGAAAATCCATCACATTCTTCATCAAGGCATTGTCTTGAATCAACATAATGTCAGGCAGTGTACTTGTTTGCCCTGCCATAACAGCAGTAGTCAACCGTGTTTGAATGTCGTCCCAGGGGGTTTCTACGATATTGATCGTCACATTAGGATTAATCTCAGCATAAATCTTAGCAGCTTCTTCCATCGCAAAAAGATTGAATGCTGGATCCCAAGCCCAAACTGTCACCGTCTGATTGGCCAACGCAGTACTGCTCGTCAACAAAGAAACCATCAAAACACAGAGTAAAATTCGCATTAAACTTCTTTTCATCGATAGTCCTCCTTTGTGATACTGTCACATCCTGCATTCATCTGTTCCATGTGAAAAAGTGATTATCCCTCCTCCCTCTTGGCTATTAGTTCCACAGATTGACCCGGCAGATCCAAAGTCGATGGGGTCACAGAGACCCTAATCTGACCCGGTTCCTTCGTCGTCTTGACCCAAGTGGCCAGGCAACCACCGATCAACGTTACTTGAGCTGGACCGATGAGCTGAGCTGGGCCTGTAACCTCGATTTTGAGGCTCTCTGCTAAATATGGAAGCAAATTGCCTGCCTGATCCACAATCTTGAGAACAAGACGCGTCACATCCTGCCCATTAGCAAGAAGTTCTGTGTCATCGGGAGTTACAATCAACTCCGTTGCAACCGGATTCTTGACGAACTTCTTCCTAGTTACTTCCTGCTCTTGAACATAGCCTACAAACTCTCCATCAAACCACGTGCTTCCCCAAACTCCCACGTTCTCAATGCTCTCAATCACAATGGGTGGATACTCTAGACCCTTGTATCGATCTCGATCTGGGTAAAACCTACCTACAATTTCTCCTGCTAGATACACATCAACATACTCGCAGTTGGTCAAAATCACCAGCGGTAAGGTGCCTCCTATACTCCGCTCTCCCCTGGCCCAAAGGGTCACAGGTTCGAGCACTGGATCAACCATGGGAGATACCTGGCTCCGGTAAACGAAGGCGGCAAACTTCGGAATTCGGAACATATCCATCACACCATGATAGCAAATTCGATCACCCGCGCCGAACTCGAAATGGGTGTTATAGTCGAAGGCGCACCATCCAAAAGCTCCGTGGATATCCTCAGATTTGGCCGCGGCGTCCTGCACCCGCACATGCCGGAGGACATGTTCCATCAGTCGCTCTTCTTGGTCAAATCTCTTGGTGGGATACATATGTCCGTTGAACTCAGTCACAAAGTAGGGAACCCGGTGTGGCAGATTGGTCCAACTCTCTTGGGTATCTAGGATTAACTCCCCACCACTATGGCTGAAGTCATTGACGGTAAAGATGTCCTCCAGAAACTCGCTCCCTCGATGACACCTAACGCCAGCCGTAGGCCGAGTGGGATCAAGTTCTCTTGCTATCCGATTTGTCTCCAAATAAAAGTCGTGATCGTCGGGGGACTCATTGATGCGAACACCCCACATCATTATGGAGGGATGGTTCCAGTCACGCTCAATCATCAAGCGGACATCACTATAGGAGACGTCCTTCCACTCTGGTCCGCCAATATGTTGCCAACCAGGAATCTCTTCAAAGACCAAAAGCCCAATTTCATCACAGCGATCTAAGAAATGCCGCGATTGTGGATAGTGGGAGGTTCTGACCGCGTTCAGATGCAACTCGTATTTGAGGATATCTGCATCCCGCTTCTGGGCCCGCTCTGGCATGGCATAGCCCACATAAGGGAAGGCTTGGTGGCGATTGAGTCCGCGTACTTGTAGCTTACGGCCATTGAGGTAAAAGCCGTCCAGTCTAAAGTCAAACTCTCGAAAGCCAATCGAAGTCTGGCAGTCATCAACGATCTCGCCATCGATGGCCAAAGAAACTCGTAGCTCATAGAGGTTCGGATCGTCAATATCCCAAAGCATGACCCCTTGGAGTTCTTCCTGGTGGATGACCACATCTACGCTGGTCTGAGCTGCGGCGTCAATTTGGAACGGCGTTTCCGCTTCAGCAACCAAGGACCCCTTTTGGTACAGGGCCACAGTAGCGGCTCCGTGAACCTTTGTCGCGGCACTACTTGCCAAGAAGATCGTGGTGACTAGTTCTTCCGCCACTTGGGATTTCACCTTCGGCTTGGCGAACACATTTTCGATAAATGTAGGATGAACAACACGCAAAGATACATCCCGGTAGATGCCACCATAGGTCAAATAGTCAATTACATTGCCAAAAGGCGGAATGTCTGGACGCTCTGTAGAATCGAGCTTGATCACCAGAGTGTTTTCGCCTGTAAAATTTAGATAGTCTGTAAGCTCTGCCGAAAATGGGGTGTAGCCTCCTTTATGGATCTTGACAAGTTGCCCATTGAAGAAGACTTCAGCATAGGCCATAGCTCCCTCGAAATCAACGAAAACCCGCTTCCCTTGATATTCCGGACGAATGTCAAGTTTTCTCGCATAGGTCGACACGAATTGATACATCTTCTCGTCGAAATAGTTGTAGGGAATCTCCTTGTTCATATGGGGAAGCTGAATCGCTTGAAAGAGCTTCGGATCTTGAAACTCGAGGTATTCCTGGGAAAAACCCTCACAGAATAACCAATCACAACTCAAACTTGAAACTTGTCTCATAAAAAGTCCTCCTATACGAATTCTGTTCTTAGCGTAGATGCACTTTCACGCAGACTCAGTTGGACATGTAACGATAGGTACGAGGGGGGATTGCCCCCTTGAATTTTGGCCAAGAGGTAATTGGCCATAAATTCTCCCTGCTCTTTGCGGGGAATTCTGACCGTAGTCAAAGGTGGATTCGTGTAGAGACTATCTTCGGTATCATCCATACTTACGATGGATAGATCCTGCGGTACTTTGATCCCCATCCTATGGCAATATGACAATGCTCCAATGGCCAAAAGGTCATTGTAAACAAAGACGGCTGTGCAATCGGTCTTACGCCGTAAAAGCTCACCCATGCCAATCAAACCCGCAGATTTACTGGTGTCAAGATCCGTCACTAATAAGCGTTCATCTACAGGGATACCCTGAGCTTCTAAGGCCTGACGATAGCCCAAGGCACGCCGATCTTGCCAGAGTCCCTTTTTGGCAACGGTGAACAGACCTCCAATGCGTCGGTGACCCTGATTCACTAGGAAGTTAATGGCCATGCGAGCACCTTCCAGGGTATCAAATTCCACAACTCCTGTGCGGTCGCCTAAAGCATCGGTTAGAGGATTCACGCTCCATCCCTTTTCCCGTGCAATAACCAGGGGGACAGCGCGATCTAGGAGCATCTCGAGCCTCCCAACCTCCTCCTTCCCCATTTCTGCCCCGACGATTGCCACACCGTCCGTCTTCCTTTGAATGAACATGTCTAGGTATTTAAGAGTCTTGGTATTTTCGGCCGTGTTACAAAGAATGACCGTATATCCATGTTGATAGGCGATGGCTTCAAAGGCCATGGTGATTTCTGCAAAGTAACTATTGGATATGTCATAGACTAGGAGACCGAGTTGCTTGGTCTCTTTGCCTGTAGCTAGGCTTTGGGCCAACAAGTTGGGTTGGTACTGAAGCGCTTCAATGGCTTCCACAACCTTCTGCCTGGCTCTTTCCGATACATATTCCTTACCATTTACCACACGAGAAACCGTTGAGATAGATACACCCGCCTGCCTTGCCACATCGCGTAAAGTTGCCATTTGATCACCGCCTAGATTCTGGGAACGCTTGCAAGCAATGCATATTCTTTCTACGAAAAAATACGTTCTCCTCTCATATTTAACATAAAAAGTAATTCTTTTCCTTCTTTAGCCATTTTGTGAGCAAATTTCGTTTGCCTTTTGTTAAATATGCTATGGTTACGTTTGCAGAAGGACGCAAAAAAAGTCTGAAACTCCCCCTTCAGGAGGACATTTCAGACTTCGTATCAAGCGTCAGATCTACACCTAGTTCGCGTCAGAAACCCCTTGGCCCATCCTTTGTCGAATCTGCTTGCGGGCATAGAAGAAACTCGCAACTTGGCCCAGCCCAGCTAAAGTCCACGTGACGGGATAGGCAAGAAATAGGACCATCATGGTTGGATACCACTTGAAGACAGTGACAAGCCAGAGAATTCGCAGTAAACAGGCTCCTACCAAGGTGGATAACATCGGTAACACCGAGTAGCCCATGGCCCTGGTTAAGCCTGGGAAGACGTTCATAATACCTCCGGTGAAATAAATAGCCATCATGATCCGCAGGCGCACCATGCCAAGATCGATAACTGCCAGATCCGTCGTGTAGAGTCCTAAAAGAGGTCTACCAAAAAGGACGATTCCGCCTCCGAGGAGGATCCAGGTGACAAAAACAAAGACAGAAGAAATCTTGGCAATCATATCAATTTGATCATACTCTTCGGAGCCCATGGCTTGACCCGTATAGGTGATAGCCGCATTATAGTAGGCATTCATTGTGGTACCCACTAGGTTTTCCACATTACCCGAGGCCGCACTAGCCGCCACCATCACTGAGCCAAACGAGTTTACGGAAGATTGGATTAAGACATTGGAGATGGAAAAAAGCAAGCTCTGCAGACCTGCAGGAAGCCCAATTTTCACGATTTGTTTGAGTTTTGGCCCATGAATCTTTAGGCGTTTCCAACTAAAGCGCAAAGGCCCTTCATGTTTCATTAAAGAGGTCATGATCAACGCTAAAGTCACGTATTGTGAGATCACTGTAGCCCAAGCTACACCTGCCACTCCCATCCGAAAACCGGCTACAAAAATCAGATTCAAAATCACGTTGATGATGCCTGCAACCATTAAAAAATACATAGGACGCTTACTATCGCCGACCGCTCGAAGAATTGCTGCGCCAAAATTATAAACCATACTCGCTGGAATTCCCACGAAAAAAATCCTCATGTATAAGCTGGAAAGATGGATGATATCCTCTGGCGTACCCATCATCTGGAGCAATGGTGTACTGAGGGTGAAACCTAGAATGGCAACGAGGCCGCCAGTAATCAGACTAATGGCAATGGAAGTATGCACCGATTGACGAATCTCTTCCGTTCTCCGTGCCCCATAGTCTTGAGCCACGATTACGGCGGTTCCGACCGATAAACCCATAAACAGGTTTACGATGAGATTGATCAACGAACCCGTGGCCCCAACGGCTCCGAGGGCCAAGCTACCGTCGAAGCGTCCTACCACGATCATGTCTGCCGCATTAAAGACAAGCTGAAGAAGATTCATGGCCATAATGGGTAAGGCAAACTTAAACATTCGAGTGAGCAAAGCTACATCAAGGGCACCAAATCGTTTTTGCAGGCTCATGGGGCATCGCTTGTCCTTTCCAAGGTAATGTAAGACCCCACCACTTGGGGATGGGGCCTTTAGGTACTAGTGAACAAAGACTGCTGATCTGCGTTTAATAAAGGAATAAAACCAGACCGAGTCCTCCATAGAAAGCCGAATGCAACCAGAGGAGCGTCTCTCCCTCAGGGTATAATCTACGATATTCCTCTCTCTATCCATAGGAAGAGAGTGGAACATGTAGGGGCCCGCAAATTGAACCCAGTTTTCGCCTCCTCGATCGAAGACCTCGTTGAAAAACCACTCACCCCGTTCCGCGATCTCGTGGAGACCTCGCAGAGTAGGGGAGATGTTCTTTCCTGTGGAGCAAGGCATGGTACGTCTAAGAGTCCAGTTCCCCTCTGTGCCAGTAAAGACATGGGTGAGCTGTCGATCAATGTCAACCCACACCAGATGGTCCGTCTTGGATACTAAGTTCCTGCCGTTCACATAGGCTTCCAATACTTCATTGGGAGGCTGTTCTAAGTTTGTCTCAGGATCTTCAGGAATCGAAAGGCTCTGGGCCGATACCCAGCCTTCCTTCCCGTTTTCAGACTTGATCAGATACCATTCAAAAGCTCGGTCCCTCACAATTTCCACGATCTCACCATGGCTAAACTCACCAATCCGCTGACGCCCGTTGGAATAGTCATTGTACGCTGGTGTATCTTGAATAACACTAGCATAGACTACGCCATCCCTAAACAGAACATCAAAATCACCCAGATTTTCACTGCTAGCGTGCCCAAGTGTGGCAAACCCTAGGGTAGCGATGATCACCATGGTCAAAAGTACTGAGATGTGACGAGAGATACAAACTTTACCGGAACGTACTAGGTGCAAATTCATTCCTCCATCAGCGAAATTTCGACATAATACTACTTTCGCTAAGCAGAGAAATAGTCCTTGTCGTCGTGATAATTTTTGTCTTTTCCTCTTACGTACTAAAGAGTCCGCCCGTTATGCCACCAATCATAGCCACAAGCATCATCTTAAGCATAGCCTTCCACCAAGGCCAGGCCACAAATAATGGCTCGCCATACCCCACCAGACTGAAGATGAGAAAAACAAGTATACCAAGGAAGACCCCATGCAACCACGCCCTCTCGCTGCACTTTGCGCCAGCAACAATACCGCCCCCCAAGGCGGCGAGGCGGGCGAGCAGAGCGAGCAAGCCGTGACTTGCCTGCCAGGAAGAGAAGTAAACGATGATCGCTAGTACTATGGACGTGAGCAGCCACAAAAACTGGGCAAGAATAACTCCCTGCAATAGGGCCATGGGTTCCAGTACCATGCGCTTACCTTCCTTACTGTCTCTTTTTGCCATGACAATCACCCCTTACAACCTATGTGGGGTAGAAAAAAATATGCAGCCCCGCTTGGGACTGCATATCGTTTCTATCAGGTTTGCAACTAATCTTCCTTCTTCTTGCTTTCGGCAATCACTTGCTCAGCAATGTTCATGGGTACTTCTTCGTAATGGCTGAACTCTGAGGTAAAGGAACCACGGCCTTGCGTCATGGAGCGCAGGTCAATAGCATACTTAAACATTTCGGCCATAGGCACCTGGGTGCGAATCACCTGGAGACCGCCTTTGGGTTCCATGCCTAGAATTCGGCCACGTTTCTTATTCATATCTCCCATTACATCACCCATGAACGCCTCTGGGACAGTAATCTCCACGTTCATGATGGGCTCTAAGAGAACTGGGCTAGCTTGGAGGAAGCCCTTCCGAAATGCCATACTCGCCGCGATCTTAAACGCCATTTCAGACGAGTCAACTGCATGATACGAACCGTCATACAAGGACACTCGGATATTTTCCACTGGATAACCAGCTAGAGGACCATCATCTAGGATCTCTCGCAAACCTTTTTCTACAGCTGGAATAAAGTTGCGAGGTACTGAACCACCAAAGATATCATCCACAAACTCGAGGCGATCTTCATGCTCTGGATCACCAGGTGAGAGTTTCAAGAACACATGACCGAATTGACCGCGACCACCAGATTGCTTCTTATGTTTACCTTCAACATCAGCGGTCCCGCGAATTGTCTCGCGATAAGGCACGACAGGTGTCTCTAGTTCTACCTCAACGCCGAACTTCTTGTGCAAACGGCTACACATGATTTCGAGATGTAAATCGCCCATGCCACTAACAAGATTCTGACCCGTATAGGGGCTCTTTTCTACGGTAAATGTAGGATCTTCTTCGGACAAGCGGCTCAAACCAGATCCGATCTTATCCTCGTCACCCTTGGCCTTCGGAGAAATCGCCATGGTCATTGTGGGTTTAGGGAAGGCGATTGGCTTCAGACTGACCTTTCTTTCCTTGGCGGAGAGAGTGTCATTGGTGGTCGTATCTTGTAACTTGGCCACTGCACCTAAGTCACCTGGGCCAATCTTACTCACCGCGACTTGATCTTTACCAGAGACCAGGAACAGTTGCCCAATTCTCTCATCACGACCACTCCGCACATTATAAGCGCTACTATCAGAGTGTAATGTGCCAGAAAAGACCCTGAACAGAGTCAGTTTACCCACATAGGGGTCAGCCATGGTCTTATACACAAGAGCTGTAAGTTCTTTATCTTCTGTTGTAATAGTAATTTCGTTACCGCTAGCATCCGTTCCAGTAATGGACCGATTCAGGGGTGATGGCAACGCTTGAACGATGTGATCCATCAGAGCAGAAACACCAAAGGTAGATTGGGCACTACCGCATAGGATCGGTACCATCTCACCTGTTTGGGTTCCGAGCATAACCGCATGCTCGATCTCTGCATCTGTTAAGGCTTCACCTTCTAGATACTTCATCATGAGTTCGTCATCAGCTACCGAGGCCGCTTCAATCATTTCTTCGCGAGCTGCTTCCACATCCCCTTCCATCTCAGCTGGAATGGGTGCTTCCTTGAAGGAATCTCCGTCCTTTAGAAATGCCTTCATTTTGACGAGATCAACAATACCGGAAAAAGACTCTGCTTCACCAATAGGCAACTGGATCGGGACTAATTTGGGTCCGAAATGATCCCGCAGCTCAGCAACAACTCTGCTGAAATTGGCATTTTCACGATCCATCTTGTTCATAAAGACGGCACGTGGTAAGTTTACCTGCTCTAGGTATTCCCAACTCTTTTCGGTACCAACCTCTACACCAGATGAAGCACAAACAACCAGAAGTCCAGCATCGGCCACGGTTAAGGCAGCCACAACATCACCAACAAAGTCGAAATAGCCTGGTGTATCTAGGATATTGACTTTATGATTCTTCCACTCTGCTGGAGCTAAGGCTGTATTAATCGAGATTTGGCGACGAGTCTCTTCGGCTTCGAAGTCCATCACCGTTGTCCCGTCATCAACTTTACCTAAACGATTAATCCTCTTGGCAACAAAGAGCATGGCTTCAGCCAAAGAGGTCTTGCCCGAACCGCCGTGACCTAACAAAGCCACGTTACGTAAGAACTTTGTCCCGTAATCCTTCACAAATTCTCCTCCTCTTAGTGAACCTTAGTCTATAAGATTGTAAAGTGTTTTTATTCCACGCCTTACATTCCACAAGATCGTTAGAATTTCCTGCCTATTGTCAAAAAAGCTACAACCACCAACCCCAATTTCTTTGGATGACCACTTGTTGCCTAGAGAAATCAAGCTCCACCTGCCAACCTAGGAAGGAAAGAACGTCAGACGTAACATAGGGAACGCCTTCCACTTGCAGAATCGGATACTTGAGTGGGATGGTGAGATTGTCGTACTTCATGCCTCTTTGGTCAGGCGCAAAAACTAGTTCGTTCCCTTCGAGAATATAGTACCAACTATTATCAGGAATCGTTGTCAGCCCCAGATACTCAGCGAGATCGGGCAAACAATAGTACAGCTCATCATGTTCGGTCGTCATGGCCACAAATTCAGTAATTTCTTGGTTATGTAGGAAGACCCGCCACCGAATATCTCCCTGGATAAGTCGGTAATAGACTCCTTTTAGATCACGAAAGTAAGGATCTCCTTGGTAGTAAAATGCGAAATTGCCAAAGAGGCCGGGTACCCGCCACAACTCTGCTACAGATGTAGACTTCAATTCAAATAGTGCGATCCCAGCTTTTTGCGATAAGCTGAGCAAACCCTCCCCTGGGAAATAATAGAGCTTTTCCCCCAACTCCGTTCCTTCAATCGTTCTACTGGAGACCACTTCGTCATTGCGGTAACGCCAACCATAGAGCATCTTCTGGCTCGTTACCACGATCCATTCTGGAGCACTTTGGTGAGGTACGACAATGAGGCTTTCCACAGATCCCCAGGGATAGTTTTCCCACTGGGTTGTAAAGTCCTGCTCTTGCCAGCCTAGAACGCCAATGTATCCTGAGCGATAGGCGTAGATCAGCTCGGGATTACCATCACTATCTACGTCAAGGACCTGCAAATCTACAACAACTTCGCCGGGCTTACTCTGCCATAAGGGCTGTAACGTCCCATCAAGCGAAAGCAGAATTTGGAGCTCGCCGCGACCTGTTTTAATGAGGAGATCTCCCCACCCATCGTTGTTAAAATCGTGAATTTCCAAAAGTGAAATGGTATCCCACAGGTACTGTGGCTGGCCCTGCTGCTCCCAATTACCATTCTTCTCTACATAAAAATAAAGGGCTCCACCGCTATCTGTGCCTATGACAATCTCTTTCTTGAAATCCCCATTCATGTCACCTACAGCCAAGGCGGAAATCCTACCTGAGATGTCTTCTATCAGAGGAACCAGACCATCGTCCCCTAGAACGAACACTCCATGACCTTGACCCACTAGTAGCATCGGTTCTTGTTCATCTCCAAGACCGGTCACAATCGCGATGGACCCTCTAAGCTCCGGCACATCGACTGCGATGTAGGTTGCCCCTTGGGATCGTGCGGGTAGAAGCAAAATGAATAACGTGATGAGCAAAAAGCTCTTACGCCATGACATGTGTCTCCCCCCGTTTGCTAAAAAAACCTACAACATACCGCTGTAGGTTCCAAAATTAAAACATGGTCGGGGCGACAAGATTTGAACTTGCGACCTCTACCACCCCAAGGTAGCGCGCTAGCCAAGCTGCGCCACGCCCCGACGCAATATAAAGGATATCATGTTCAGCCAAAAAAGGCAAGCTAATTTATACTTCCAAGCTCGAATTTTCTATGACAGGCCTTCACCGCATCCTGGTAACGGCCTCGCGGAACCAAACAAGACACTTTTATCTCCGATGTTGACACCACAAAGACAGGTATGTCCTCTTCATCCAACGCTGCAAACATCCTCGCGGCTACACCTGGGTTTGTCA
>JAAYOK010000125.1 GCA_012520355.1 Bacillota bacterium
AGAAGGAGGTGGACGTATTGTACGCCGTAGTCGAAACTGGTGGTAAGCAATATCGTGTGTCCACAGGAGATGCCATTTATGTCGAAAAGCTCAATGTCAATGAAGGCGATGAAGTTATCTTAGATCGTGTTCTGTTAGTGAGCCAAGATGGTAAAATCCAAGTTGGTACACCCTATGTTGATGGGGCCAAAGTTGTAGCTAAAGCAGCTAAACAAGGTAAACAGAAGAAGATCATTGTCTTTAAGTACAAGGCAAAGAAGAACTATCGCAAGAAAAAAGGTCATCGGCAACCATATACCAAGTTGGTCATCGAATCGATCACAGCCTAATGTCATGACCAGGGTAGAGTTTTACAAGTCTGCCACAGGCCGTGGATGGCAGGGGTTCCAAGCAGTTGGTCATGCCGATTTCGCAGACCATGGAGAAGATATTGTTTGTGCAGCAGTATCTGTATTGACACAAACCGCGGTCCTTGGCTTAAAAGAAGTCATCGGCGTGGACTGTTTGGTCGATATGGATGAGCAAAGGGGATCTTTGCTTTGTCTGTTACCAGATGAACTCCAAGAACAGGACTGGAACCAAGCTCAGCTCATACTAAAAGTCCTTCATATTGGCCTTTTGGCTACTGAAAAGGATTACGGAAATTATGTTAGGGTGAAGGAGGTGCTACACCGTGAGAATGAATCTTCAATTATTCGCCTCGAAAAAGGGTGGCGGAAGTACAAAAAACGGTAGAGACTCGGCTGCTCAACGTTTGGGTGTTAAACGACATGATGGGCAATTTGTTACTGCAGGCAGCATCATTGTTAGACAGCGCGGAACCAAGGTGAAACCAGGTGTCAACGTTGGTCTTGGCAAAGATGATACTCTGTTTGCTTTGGCCGACGGCTTTGTTTCCTTCGAACGCCGAGGAAAAACAGGTAAAGCGGTTAGTATAGTTACTGAGGCCGCACTTGCTTAGTGATAATCCCCTTTGTGCTCTGGTGCAAAGGGGTTTTTTTAAGGGGAGGACGAAGTATGTTTATTGATCAGGCCAGGATCTATGTGAAATCTGGCGATGGTGGTGACGGTGTTGTCCGTTTCCGCCGGGAAAAATACGTACCTGCTGGTGGTCCTGCTGGCGGTGATGGGGGCCGAGGTGGAAGCATCTACTTTGTCGTGGATGAAGGTCTCTCTACCCTCATGGATTTCCGCTATCGTCGCAAGTTCGTAGCATCGCCTGGTCAAGCAGGGCAGTCGAAGAAGATGGCTGGTAAGGATGGGGAGGACTTGGAGATTAGAGTCCCTCCCGGAACCTTGGTGAAAGATGCCGAAACGGGCAAGGTGTTACTGGACTTAACGGTCCCTAACAGCCGTGTTCTTGTTCTAGCTGGTGGCAGGGGAGGACGGGGTAATCCCCATTTTACCACATCCACTCGGCAGGCGCCTTCCTTCGCTGAACGTGGCGAACCTGGGCAAGAACTTTGGCTTCAGCTTGAGCTGAAACTTTTGGCCGATGTGGGCCTTGTGGGGTATCCCAATGTGGGGAAATCAACGCTCCTTTCTGTGGTTTCCCAGGCTCGTCCCAAGGTGGCTAACTATCCCTTTACTACACTCACGCCCAATCTTGGGGTGGTATCCCTGGAGCCGGGACATGCGTTTGTAATTGCTGATATTCCTGGTTTGATTGAAGGTGCCCATGCAGGGGTTGGGTTAGGCATCGAATTTCTGCGCCACATCGAACGGACCCGCCTGATTCTCCATCTTGTGGATGCCGCGGGCGTCGAAGGACGGGATCCAGTGGAGGATTATGCCAAGATTAACGAAGAACTTCGTCTATATAGCGCAGATCTGGCCGGCTGTCCCCAAATTCTCGTTGCGAACAAAGCTGATCTGCCTGAAGCCAAGGCCAACTTGGAACGTTTACGTCAGCTCGCTCGGGAACAGGGACAGGAGTTTTTTGTGATCTCGGCGGCCACAAGCCAGGGGACACAGGCATTGATGCGCCGCTGTGGAGAGCTGATTCGGGAAATGAAAAAGCAGGACCCGGTGGTAGAGCAAGTGACAGAGCTTGTTCTGCCCAAAGAAGAGGCACCGCCGGTTGATGAATTCACTATTGTGCGCGATAATGAGGACTATGTGGTGCAAGGGGCGGGCCTCGATCGTTTATTGCGCCGTTTAGATCTCAATAATCCAGAAGCCATCGCTTATTTGCAGAACTTGTTTGAAAAAATTGGCTTGTATAAAACCCTGGCAGAAATGGATGTTCCAGAAGGAGCTACTGTTAGGGTTGGAGAACTAGAATTTGAGTATATGGAATGAGGGTATCTATGTTAACGAGTAAGCAGAGGGCATACTTGCGAGGATTGGGAAATGAGCTAAATCCTGTGGTTCAGATCGGTAAGGGTGGTTTATCGGAAGAATCACTGAACCAACTTGATGCTGTGCTAGAAGCACGGGAGCTGATCAAGGTCAAGGTGCTCAAGAGTTGTCTAGACGATGCGGGAGATTTAGCCGATGAGATTGCTGAGGCAGTTGGGTGCCAAGTAGTCCAAAAGATTGGCAACAGTTTCCTTCTATATCGCAGGTCTTTGGACGAACCACAAATTCAACTGCCCTGAAGGAGTTAAGGCAATGACCAGCAAAGGCCCTAGAATAGGAATTATGGGCGGTACCTTTGATCCTGTGCACTACGGACACTTGGTCACCGCGGAGGGAGCCCGTTGTGAGTATAAATTGGATCAGGTTCTCTTTCTACCTTCGGGAAAACCACCTCACAAGTCCATGAAGCGAGTTAGTGATGCCGAGCACAGATACATGATGACTGTCTTGGCCATCTTGACGAACCCTCACTTTGGGGTGTCTCGGCTGGATATCGATCGGGAGGGCTTCAGTTACACCATCGATGCCTTGCGTAGGTTGCGTGCAGAATATGGGCCTGACGCAGAGCTTTTCTTCATCACGGGTGCTGATGCAATTTTGGAGATTAACCAGTGGAAGGATTCCGATGAGTATTTGGATATCGCCCATTTTATCGCGGCCGCGCGCCCAGGGTTTTGCTTAGAAGAACTCCCCCAAGCTACGCAAGATTGGGTTGGGCAACATGGAGATCGCTTTCATGTCTTAAATGTGCCAGCCATGGCCATTTCCTCCACAGAGATTAGAGAGCGAGTACGGACCGGTAAATCTATCCGCTATCTTGTTCCTGAATCGGTGGAGCACTATATTAAGCGTAATAACCTTTATCTTTAGAGCCTGGTACCCGAGTTTGCCCTAAAGTCTACGAAACAATTTAGACAGAGAGGAGGGAGCGATCATGCTTTCTGAAGAGGAAGTACGACAGAGAAAAGCCGCGCTGGAAGAACGGCGTCAGTTAAAGCGGGCCTATCGTCGCCGGCAGATCATTGTGTATTCTGTAAGTCTTGTTCTTGCTATCATTCTTATGGCTGTAACCGCATTTTTCACCTATCAATGGGGTTTGGACGGGCCGCAAAAAGCGGCAACCGGGGACGATAGACTCTTAGTCTTATTCCTCGGAACGGATGAAAAGCTCGAGGCCAGTACGCGGGCTGATACGATGATGCTCATGTCCCTCAATACGGTAACGGGTGAGGCCGGAGTTGTATCTATACCAAGGGATACAAGGGTGTGGATCCCTTCTCGGCAACGTTATGAACGAATCAATGCCGCTTTTGCCCATGGTGGTCCCGCCATGGCCTTAGAAGCTGTCTCTCATTTACTGGGAACACCAGTAGAGTACTATGTTCATACCGATTTCCAAGGTTTTGAGAAACTTGTCGATGTCTTGGGTGGTGTGGAAATCAATGTGACCCGCCGGATGCAATATGTGGACAAGGCTGGTGGCTTGGAGATCGATCTGAGACCTGGTGTACAAGTGCTCGATGGCGAAAAAGCACTGCAATATGTGCGGTATCGTGATCGCCTTGGCGATGTGTCCTTGGTTGATCCGTTCAATGATGCGTATGACGGCAGAGTTGAAAGGCAAAGACAGTTCTTTGAAGCCCTTGTTTCCCAGACTTTGAGTCCCTCGTCCATTGTGAAGCTTCCCCAGCTAGTGACCCAGGTCTTTCGCATCGTCAACACCAACCTGCCCTGGGACAGAGTCCTGAGTCTGGCTATGTCTGCTACGAAGTTTTCTGCAGATAAAGTGCAAACAGCAGTCTTACCGGGTAACAGTGAGGTACTCAATAACGCCTGGTATTGGATTATCAACGAAGAGAAGGCTAAGCATGTCATTGATACCGTGATCCACGGTAAGCCCGAACCGCTGAAGTTGGTGGTTCTCAACGGCAATGGTCGCAGTGGCATTGCGCAGGAAGTCGCTGATTTACTCAGCTATTATGGGTATGATGTTGTGTCCCTAGGAAACGCCGATCATTTCAACTTTGCAACAACCCAGGTGGTTGTATCTCCTCAAGATGCGGAACGCGTGAAGCCACTCGCTGACTATTTGGGAGCATCAATTGAGGAATCAGGAACAGAGCATGCTCGCGTGACCGTCATTATTGGTAAGGATTACTCAAATACAAAGGATAGGAGTGTGGGAATTTGACCAAGAACAGCGCCGAAATGATTGCTAAGGTAGCCGCTCGAGCTGCTGACGAAAAGAAAGCAGACGATATCCAGGTCTTGAAGATGCCTGATGTTGTGGCAGAAACCGAGTATTTCGTGATTTCCAGTGCCTTAACACATGTTCAGGTAAGAGCCATTGTCACTTCGATTACTGAGGCTTTGAAGGATGCAGGAGTGGAGCTTCTGCGGTATGAAGGACGGGGCGGGGAAAACGATTGGGTGCTGTTGGACTATGGTGATGTGGTTGTCCATGTCTTCGTGGAGGAAAATCGTCGGTACTATGATTTAGAGAAGTTGTGGTCCGATGCTGAGCTGGTGTCTTGGCGTGAATGAACCTTATGCCATACTAGCTAGGTTTTATGATCATTCCATGGATGTGGACTATGATGAATGGGTGAAGTATCTTTTGGCCCTTGGTTTGCGACTGCATCATATACCACGGAGAATTTTAGACTTGGGATGTGGGACAGGCAATCTGACTTTGCCCCTGGCTCAGCGCGGTTATACAGTGCTGGGGGTTGATCTTTCCCCGGCCATGATCCAAATCGCTCAAGAGAAGGCGCTGCGTTTGGGCGTCGACATTTCCTTTGCTGTCGCTGATATGCGAGACCTTACCTTACCAGGTCAACGCTTTGACACTGTGATTAGTGGTTGTGATGTCTTGAACTATGTAACGAGTGAAGAAGACCTCCAAGCTACCTTCCGCACAGTGCATCGACTCTTACCTCCAGGGGGTCTATGGTTCTTTGATTTGAACTCGGCGCTTAAGTTACGCCAGGTCTATGGCAATGAGTCCTATGCAGATTTGCAGGAGGGGTATGGCTATTTCTGGGACAACTCTTACGATGAAGGCAGTGATATTTGCACCATGGAGCTGACCTTTTTCGTGCCTACCGAATCTGGACTCTATGAAAGACGAGTTGAACGACACCGGCAGAAGCTTTGGACCCCAAAGAATATTGCTGCAATGAGTGCCCAATCTGGTTTCTCACTACGTGCTTGTTATGACTTTCTCACCTTTAGCCCTTGTGGGCCCGAGAGTCATCGCTGGCAGTTCGTTGTGGAAAAAAGATGAGAAGCACCGGTGCGGTGCTTCTTTTTTAGAATGAGCGATAGGTATTGTTGGTGGTGGTGTTCCGCTGTTCTCCAGGTGCCGGAAACGATTGTCCCCTCACAAGCTCTTGTTCTGCCAGGGCGATCATACGCCTGACCATATGTCCTCCTACAGAGCCACATTCTCGGGAAGAAATATTTCCCCAATAGCCGGTTTTGTATTCGGGATTGATACCCAACTCGTTGGCTACTTCATATTTGAACTGGTTAAGGGCTTGATAGGCTTGGGGGACGACTTTGACATTGCTACTGCTAGAACCTTGAGCCATGCAATCTCCTCGCTTTCTGTCTTTAGAGTGTCCCATCATGTTTTCTTTTACCCATGATAGGTTTTGGAAGAACGCATCCTTTTTTCCAGACCTGCAGGTTGTCTAAATTGATGACCATGGCAGGAATACATTGTCGTGGGGTTGAATTAGCACTAGGTATTTTGTGATCTATTCTTGTTGTATGTACTGAAAGGGTGAACGGTTTGATGCAAAGAACATTCCCCCGCGGCGGCAGCAAACGTGTGCCGGACCGTAAGGACGCTACCGAACACAAGGCGATTCAGGTGTTACCTGCACCGTCCATTGTAGTGATTCCCATGGTTCAACATATTGGTGCCTCTTGTGGGTCTATTGTGAATGTAGGGGATAAAGTGAAAGTGGGGCAGCCCCTCGGTGAGGCTAAGGCCTTTGTGTGCGCCCCTGTTCACGCCAGTGTCTCTGGCGAAGTAATTGCTGTTGAAGAAAGACCGCTTGTCTCCGGGGCCAAGGCCCTGTCTGTGGTCATTGGCAATGATGGTAAGGATGAAAGGGTCCAGTTTGAGTCGGGCGATCTGCAAACGATGTCGCCAGACACGATTCGCCAGAGAGTTAAGGCTGCAGGGATCGTTGGCATGGGCGGTGCAGGATTCCCTACCCATATTAAACTCAATCCGCCTAAGCCTGTGGATACCGTCCTGATTAATGGCGCCGAGTGTGAGCCATATCTCACCTGTGACCATAGGCTTATGGTGGAAAGGGCTCCAGAGATGGTCGGCGGTTTGCTGGCGATTATGAAGGCGTCTGGTGCAACCCGCGGTGTCATTGGCATCGAGGCGAATAAACCGGATGCTATTGCTGCTATGGAAGAAGCAATTCAGGGGTATGAACAGCTCTCGGTCGCTACCTTGACCGTGAAGTATCCACAGGGGGCTGAAAAACAGCTCATTAAAGCCATTCTTGGTAAAGAAGTGCCCAGTGGATGCCTGCCTGCAGATGTTGGCGCTGTGGTGCAAAACGTCCATACCGCCATCGCAATTCACGAAGCGGTCACCCAGGGCAAACCACTTTTCGAACGTGTGGTTACGGTAAGTGGTGGAGCAGTCGTTGATCCGCGCAATCTCTTAGTACGGATCGGGACACCGATTCAACATGTCTTGGACTTCTGCGGTGGCTTACTGGGAGAACCAGCTGCTTTGATTAGTGGTGGTCCCATGACTGGTCCTCCTCTTATCGATCGTTTGGGCACCGTGGTTAAGAGTCTATCGGGAATTGTCGCCCTCACTCAGGAGGAAGCTGGCTTTGATGTAAACCTACCTTGTATTCGGTGTTCCCGCTGTCTGAAGGCGTGTCCCATGGGATTGACGCCAAACTTCCTCGGGGAGTATTCGAATAAGGGATTGTATGATAGGGCTAAGGAGCTTAGGGCACAGGATTGTATCGAGTGCGGCCTTTGCTCGTATGTCTGTCCTTCAAAACGCGCGCTTGTGACCTGGATCAAGAAGGGGAAAGCAGGCATTGCTGCCCAGCGTGCGAAGGAAAGTGAGCGAGGTGTGAAAGCATGAAAGTGAGAACAGGTCCATTCTTGCGAGATTCTGTTACCGTAAAAGAAGTGATGATCGATGTGCTCATTGCACTGATACCCACTACCATCGCAGGTATCCTCCTTTATGGACAGCATACCTTAATGGTTGTGTTTCTGAGTACTCTCAGCGCTATGTTAACTGAAGCGCTTCTGACTAGGGCACCCTTAACCTTAAAAGGGATCTTTGGCGATGGAAGTGCTGCTGTTACAGGTGCTCTACTGGGACTCATTTTGCCCCATACGACAGCATTTTGGGTTCCCATCGTGGGCTCGATTTTTGCCATTGCAGTGGTCAAGCTGGCCTTCGGTGGCTTGGGTTACAATATCTTTAACCCAGCCCTAGCTGCTCGGGCTTTACTGCTCTTGGCCTTTACCTCAGAGATGATCTATCTCACCGATGCAGTAACCGGGGCAACTCCCCTCTGGGCCACCGATCGTTTTTCTTGGGTCCTGGTTTGGGGAAATGTAGACGGAATTATCGGTGAAACGTCTGTTATTGCCATCCTCATTGGAGCGGCTTATCTCTTTTACAAAGGTCATATTAATTGGCGGATTCCGGTCTCGTGTCTTGGCTCTGCCTTTCTGCTGGCGGTAGTCTGGGGCCTGGATCCATGGTATACCATCACCGCTGGAGGTCTCATGTTTGCAGCCTTTTTTATGGCTACCGATATGGTGACTTCACCTGTCACTCCAATGGGTGAACTAATTTTTGGTGCCGGTTGCGGCTTGTTGACCTTTATGATCCGCCAGTATACTCCTTTCCCGGAGGGAGTCACCTTTGCAATTTTGATCATGAATGCCCTTGTTCCAGCCATCGACTCTTTGACCATTCCTCCCGTCTTTGGTGTAGGGGAGAGTTATCGGACCCGGGTGCAGGGAGTTGTGGTCCTTACAGGAGCTGTGGTGTTACTCTTTGTAGCTCTAGGCATTGTTGAGCACAATGAACCTTCCGTGCGTCCTGTCATTAGTGATGGTCATTACCTACCCATCCATGAGCTCTTAGCCAGTTCAGACTATGATGTGGTGGACGCTGACGGTACTCGTTATTACGTGGTGCGAGACGAAGAAGGCAACCCCTTACAGGCTACCTTTATCGCTGAACGTAATGGCTTTAAAGGACCGGTCCGTTTCCTAATCGTACTCGATGCGGAACATAAGATTAAAGATGTGACCATTGTGAAACAGGAAGAGAGCGCTGGTTTTGGTGAACTCATTACCAGAAGGTCTTTCCTCGATCAGTTTGCTGGACTTGATAAAGACAGTCCGTTTGCTGTAGGCGACGATGTGCAAATCATCTCTGGGGCAACAGTGTCCTCGAGAGCTGTAATTAGCGGCGTAGATCGGGCTCTTGACAGTTTTGATCAAACCTTCTTTGGTGTGGATCAAGCAACCGGATATGTAGATGGAACCTACAAAGGCCAATCCAACTCCTTTGGTGGTCCCCTCGAAGTTGAAGTCGTCGTACAGGGCGGGAAAATCGCTTCTGTCACGATCCTAAAGCATTCTGACACACCAGGATTTTCTGATCCTGCCATAAACGGAATTCCTGATCGAATTGTAGCTGAAAATAATCCAGCCGTGGATGTAGCCTCAGGTGCTACCGTAAGTAGTGAAGCGATCATGGCTGCGGTGCGTTCGGCTCTAGAGTCGCAGACTGCAGGGGCGAGTGCCTCGGGCTATACAATTACCGTAGGGGACGGCACCTATCAAGGTAAGGCACAAGGTTTTGGTGGCACTCTTGTTCTGGACGTGGTTGTGAGCGGTGGTAAAATCAGCGAAATTGTGGTTGTGGAGAGTAACGAAACACCATTCATTGCCAATGCTGCCTTCAACGAGTTGATCCCAGCTTTGATTGAAGCACAAGGTCCGGTGGATGCAGTCAGTGGTGCCACGGTCACAAGTGGTGCGATTCATGACGCAGTCCAAGATGCCTTGAATGAAAAGGGGGGCCAGTAAATGAAGATTTTCTGGGAAGGTGTGTTTAAGAAGAACCCTGTCCTAGTCTTGGCGATGGGATTAGTACCTGCGGTGGCCATCACAACGACAGCCCTCAATGGCTTGATCCTTGGTATTAGCATCGCTCTCGTACTTCTTGTTTCCAGTATCATCAATTATGTCTTACTTCCTTTGACACCGAGCAGTGCTCGCTTGTCGTTGCGGGTGTTAGTCGTAATTGCTTTGGTTGTAGCGCTGTATGGCTTGATCTTGCATGCCAGGCCTGGGTTCGTGGCCGGTTTGGGAATTTTCTTCCCCTTTATGGTCGCCGATGCCTTTAGGTTGTTAAATACAGAGAAAAAGCAAACCTTGGGTGAGATCGTTCTTGAGGCCCTGGGACAAGGTTTGGGTTTTATCTGGGCCTTGACGTTCATTGGTATCGTGCGGGAGTTTCTTGGTTTTGGTGCAATCTTTGGTCATGAGATTGTTAGGACCGTTTTACGGCCTTTCTCTTTAGCTAGTGGGGTGCCCGGCGGTCTGGTTGTCGTTGGCTTGCTCCTGGCTCTGGCCAACGCAATTACGAAGCAAGGAGGCGAACTCCATGATTGATGGCTTAGAACTTCTCATTGAAACGATTATTACCGGCAATGTAGTGCTCATTCATGGTCTTGGGCTCTATGCTTTGACTCGTTACACCAAGTCGATGCGCACTGCAGCTAAGGCCGGTTTGAACACTGTAGTGGGTATGTTACTCGGTGCCTTGATTCTCTGGCTATTAGGTGATATTGTACCAACTTCGCCAACATCGCAAATCGGTTTTTATGTTTTGGTTGGGTTTGTGGCTGCAGCAGCAGCACCTCGCCTCACACGGAGCGATGTTTCCCCTGAGTACCATGTTGTGGATACAGCACTGATCGGACTTTTACTGATCATGGCCACCCGCGCTATGGCTGGGGCAGAGATTCTCTGGTTTGCTCTGGGGTCGGGTCTTGGTTACTTTATCGTCTTGATGGTCATGGCCACCCTTAGGCAGCGCTTTGAGTTAGCTCCCATTCCTAAGGCTTTCCAAGGGATACCCATTGTCTTGATTACCGCAGGTATTCTGGGTATTGCCCTCCTTGGTTTCTGGCTTTAGAGTGTTGCTCCAGGGGATTCTCCTCTGGAGCTTACTTTTCGGCAAAATTATCAGAAAAAGAAGGTTTTGTTGACAAAAAGGAGAAATGTAGATCTGCCCAGGGAGAGAGGGAGGAGATGACACTATGCCTGTAAAGCAAAAGGCAGTCCTTCTTATCCTTGTCGTATTGAGCATCATCCAACAGGGAGTGAAGTGGACCAAGACTGGCCAGATGACCAGAAGCGAGGTTGCTGTGGTGCAAGCTGCGGAAACAGTGGGGCAACGAGAAGGGGAACGCCACTGCTCTTTAGTCCATGTGAATAGTGCTGGAATGGCGGAACTGCAAAGTCTACCGGGAATCGGTCCCATCTACGCAGAACGGATTATGATTGAGCGTCGAGAGAGACCCTTTGTGGAAAAGCATGATCTACTTCGTGTTGCAGGGATTGGGGAAAAGCGTTTGGCTCAGTTATCTCACCTGATTTGCCTTTACTACGATGATGCCCCGAGTGAGTAGGGCCTTACTCCTTTTTCCCTGCTTAGCTTGGGGAATCTATCTCGGTTCTCTAGATTTAGTCTCAGCCTATCTCTTGGTTGCGATTCTTGTTGGTCTTGGCGCTCTTTGGCTCTACCTCGCCTGGCGAGGTAGAGCCTTGCTTGACTGGATCTTTGTTCCCCTAATGATTTGCGGTGCGCTTTTATTAGGATATGTCTCTGCACTTCCTGCCCAGGCTTGGCGCGTTTCTAGGGAAGGTCAGTTTAGGGGCGAAATCTATCAGGTGCAGGAATTACGTTTTGATCAACGTGTCTTGGTCCGCCTAGAACGATCTAGACAAAAAGTGGCCCTTCATCTACCGCTAGAACCAAAGGTGGAAACAGGTTCGCTCATCGACTTTTCTGGCACGATTCAACAACCAAAGCAAGCTCCCAATCCTGGGGTGTTTGATTATCGTACCTACCTGCGTGGCTTGGGGGTTTTTGGGGTTTGTTACCCAGATGCCTACGAAATCGAGCCTAAAAGGACGGACGGATTCCTTACGCGTTTCCGTCATAGACTCCGGGACAACATCTCAAGTCAGCTGCGAGATCCCGGTTTGGTTCTAGCCTTGGTTTTAGGCCAAAGGGATCAACTAGGCGAGCGGCAAGAAACCTGGCGGCTCCTGGGGGTATCCCATCTGTTAGCTATTTCCGGTATGCATGTGGGCTTGGTGGCCATGGGCTTGGGGCTCTTGATCAAGCGTTTGCCCCTGAGACCACTCTGTCGACTGATTGTGGTCCAAGGGATTCTCCTGGCCTATATTGTCGTCGCGGGCAGCGGGGCATCCGCTTGGCGTGCTCTACTCGTTAGTACCCTCGGGGCCTATGGAGCGTTCCGTGGGCAGCGCCAGGACCCTTTACATCTTTGGGCCACGGTGGGTTGGCTCTTGCTTCTCATAAAGCCTGCCTTGGTCTTCGATCTAGGCTTTACTCTCTCCTTTGCCGCCTCAGGGGGAATTCTCCTCTGGGGACCGAGTCTGCGGGTGAACTGTAGAAACCGCGTGCTCCGTTATATAGCGAATTCTTTGCTTGTATCCACTTGGGCCCA
>JAAYOK010000126.1 GCA_012520355.1 Bacillota bacterium
ATAACCCGGAGTTTTATCGACGAGATCACTTGCGGCTGAGCACCCATAATACTCCTCGCTATATTAGCTGTGTTGAGCTAGAGGAGGATGCTATTACCTTGCCCCGAGGTTCGTTGGAAAACGTGGTCAGCCTACTCAAAGAACGTGAGATTTCCTGTTCTGTTAGAGATATGAGAAAAACAGGGCAACAGATCGACATCCCATTTCTTGGGACGCTCACCATGGAACAAGAACTGGCTACAGAGTCACTCTTGCTTCATGATACTGGAACATTATCAGCGGGTACAGGCTTCGGAAAGACTGTTGTGGCTCTAGCCATCTTAGCCCGGCGCGGGGTTAATACGCTCATTTTGGTGAATACAAAAACGTTATTGACGCAGTGGCTGGCAAGAATTCAGAGCTTTCTTTCGGTTGATTCTTGCCAAGTGGGCCAAATTGGTGGAGGGAAGGCAAGGCCATCGGGGATCATAGATGTGGCCATGATTCAGAGTCTGTATCGTAAGGGTAAGTGTAGCCCAATCTTATCTGACTATGGTCAGATAATCGTTGATGAATGTCACCATGTTCCGGCCAGAAGTTTTGAACGAGTGATGCAGAGTTTTGAGGGAAGATATGTGTTGGGCCTATCGGGCACAGTGGCGCGGAAGGACGGCCATCAGCCCATCATCTTTATGCAGTGTGGTCCCATTAGGCACAAAGTTGACCCTAGACGGCAAGCACAAATGCGCCCCTTTAGGCACCGGGCGATAGTCAGGCCTACTCAATTTGTCTTGCCTTCAGGTTTTCCCGAGGACAACTTCAAGATCCACGAGCTTTATCAGGCTCTTATTGAGGACAGTGAACGCAACGAGATGATTCTTCGTGACGTATTAGAAGCGATCAGGGAACGAAGATGTCCCCTAATTCTAACGGAAAGGAGAGAGCATCTTAAGTGGCTGGCCGAACATCTCGAAGGTGTGGTTGAGCACACGATCGTGCTACACGGAGGGATGGGTGTTAAGCAACGTAGATTGGTGCAAGAAAAGTTGGAGTCTATCTCTGTCCATGAAGAACGAGTGATCATTTCTACAGGTCGTTATTTGGGTGAGGGCTTTGACGACGCCCGCTTGGATACTCTTTTTTTGACCTTGCCGATAGCATGGAAGGGCAGGTTACACCAGTATGTAGGTCGTTTGCATCGCGAACGGGCCTTAAAATCAGAAGTCAGGGTCTATGACTATGTAGACTACGGTATCCCGGTCTTGGCGAGGATGTTTGATAAACGCGAGATCGGTTATAAGTCCATTGGCTATGAGTTAGTTAATCCTAGGTGACGACGAGTGTAACGGCGGGGAGGTCGTGGGTTAGCTCCCTCCCTCCGAATGGACTGGAGATAATGAAGCATGTATAATGGACATGTAAATAGCTAACAGATATAGGTTTAGCTAAAAGGAGGGCTGAGTATGGAAGTGCGATCGACAGATGTACAGAACAACTTTGGGACTTACTTGAGATTCGCGCAATTTGAAGACATCTTTATTACCCGTAATGGTAAACGCGTTGGGGTTCTCCGGGGTTATGATGCCCATTGCGTAGCAGAAGGGAAGCCGATTTATGAGGTTACTAAGACCGAGTTGACACTAGAGGAGTTCTTAGACTTTACAGCGCAGAGTAGTGAACGTTATGAGTTCATTGATGGCGAAGTCATTTTGCAGAGTTCTCCTTCATTTCAGCACCAAAAGGCTGTGGTAGCCCTGGGGTCTCTTCTGAGGGATTGGTCTTGTGGAAGGTCATGTGAAGCACTAGTAGCCCCCTTTGATGTCTTTTTGGAGGTTGATGATAGGACTAATGTCGTGCAGCCTGACGTGGTGGTTGTCTGTGACTTAGAAAACATTAACGAGAAAGGCCGTTATACCGGGGTGCCTATTCTTGTAGCAGAGGTTCTGTCGGAAAGTACGCGTAGTCTGGATATGGTAAAGAAACTCGAGCTGTATCGCGCCGGAGGAGTTCGGGAGTATTGGATCGTTAATCCTTTTGCTGAGGAAGTGTACGTTTACACATTTGAGGACAACGAAGTCCAGGACTATCGCGTATATAGAAAGGACGCAAAGATCGAATCCTCAGTCCTAGTTGATCTTAGATTCGCTGTGCGTTTAGTGTTTTCTTAAGCAGCTCACAGAGTCGATCCGCTTTGCTGTGCTTTGGTGTGTTGGTGTAGGACATACACTAGGGGCAGGGTATAGGTTTGGAAGTCTTCTGTCACAACCTTTACCATCCTTTACGTTTCTCCATTCCTCGAGATAGACCTTGCTTACATTGCTTACATCTCTGCTTATATTCCTCGAGACGTAGCGGGAATCCTTTG
>JAAYOK010000127.1 GCA_012520355.1 Bacillota bacterium
GCCACAGCAGTGTTGGGTTTTGTGGCTCTACACCGGGAATGATACGCAAAAAGAAAGGGAGCGCCTGGCGCTCTCTTTTTGGTTAGGGGATATATCGCGGCACGGGGTTGAGCCATCCCTTGGCATTGCCCACTTTAATAAAGTCATCAAAGACCTCCATTTCTTCCAAGAGGAGATCGCGGAAGAACCCTCGGATATCGTCGTTAAATGTAGATTGCTTAAAAGCATGGGCATGCTTGGGCCCCGCGCCTTGCATAAAACTATTCAAGGTACGGAAAATCGTGTCGTCTTCAAAAAAGCGAGTGTTCTTTGGTGTAAGGGTAAAGATCCCGGGCCGTTTAGGAAAGGGAATGGCGTAGGTTTCCAGCTGTTTTTCCAGTCGTTTAATTTGCTTCTTCAAGTGACCGAGCCCCATCTCCAAGACAATTTTAAAGTCTCGATCATGGACAATGGCCTCGAAGATACTCGTTAGATGCATGGTATCGTAGCGATAGGTGAGATGATCGTGGAGAGCTGCTGCTTCCGCCAGGGAAAGCCGCTCTGTTGTGTCGTGGAATGTATCTCGAGCCATGGGCGGTTTCTCCATCCAACCCTTGGCCCTAAGATAATGGACCAGTCCACCTGTTTCTGAGAGGGTTCGTGCCGTCATGTTCATGACCATCTTTCGCACACCATCATTAGTGAAGCAGGAATAGAAGGCGTCGAGGAGATTTTCCACATGTTCCTGGAAGTACAAGAAAACGTCCATGGCCATATACTCATCGGTTATGGAATCTGAAACACCCTGCATTTGTACGGCCGCCCGGTTGCGATCCGGTGAGGGAATCGAATAGGTGGCCAGTTCTTGTTCTAGGATCTTGATATTCTTCTCGATGGGTTTACGGGTCAGTTTAAACACAGCTTTGAGATCTAAATCGTGAATAAAACCTTCGTAGATCAACATTTTCTCCATCATTTGATACTTGGAGTTGAGGAGATCCCAAAGGTTGTGTGCTTCCCGGATATTGAGGATGGGTGTTTCCTTTGCAGTAAACAATAGTAGCCCTCCAATTTGAATTTGACACCCCTATTGTTTGCCAAATTCGCTGACATATGAGTGAAATTTTGGAGGGGTTGGAAGGCGAGACTTAGAGAGAAAAATCGGCCCCAGCCTTGGGACCGATTCGTTATCAAGGTTATTCTGTTTTAAAGCGTCTGACCGCTTCTTGCAACTCATGGGCCATGGTGGCAAGTCGCTCCATCATATGGGCGTTTTCTCCGGTCATAGCTGCCTGTTCTTCTGTTGCTGCTAAAATCTCTTCGCCGTCAACCGCTTGTTGCTTCGCTTCTTTCACAATATCCGCGGTGGAAGCGGATAGCTCTCCAATGGAGGCGCTCATCTCCTGGACTCCGCCAGCTAAATCTGCGATTAAATCGACGATTTCGCCAAAGGTCTTCTTCGTTTCCTGCACATTTGTAGCCCCGATATTCACCTGGGATGTAGTTTCCCGGGTTTGGGCAATGAGTTCGTGAATGATGCGCACGATATTGGCTGCGGAACTTCGGGTGTCATCGGCAAGCTTGCGAACTTCGTCGGCTACAACAGCAAACCCCCGTCCATGCTCGCCTGCTCTGGCAGCTTCAATGGATGCATTGAGTGACAAGAGATTGGTCTGTTCAGCAATCTCACTGATGACAGCCACAATACTCTCAATCTCCTGGGCGGCCTTGTTTAAGTTAATGACACTTCCCTTAGCATTGGCTGATGGATCGAGGAGAGCGTCCATGCTTTTTTCTGTCGTTTCCATCAAGTTTAAGCCATCACTGGCCAGTGCGTTCACATTGGTTGAAACACTACTCATTCTTTGGGAGTTCTGGTTTAGCTGCTCAACTGCGCTAGAAAACCGTCCCATGGAAGAATCAATGATCGTGGCGGAACGGGAGAGATTGCTGGCCTTGGCCGCCACTTCTTCAATGGAAGCTGACGTTTCTTGGGACGAAGCGGCGAGCTCCTCTGTGGAAGCCGCTGTTTCGTGGGTGGAGCGGGTGAGCGTATCTGCAAGAGACCTCAAATTGCCCTCCATGGAAACAAAGGCCTTAACCAGGGAACCAATTTCGTCTCGGCGTCTTGCCATGCGCTTGGAAAACAGCCTTTGGCTGTTCAGATCGCCCGATTCCATATGCTCGAAGGCTCTAACGAAGACACGGAGTGGCCTCAGTTGCCAGCCTACAAAGGTCACCACACCTAGGAAGATGGCCAAGATGGCGATGGTAAAGATGGTGATCAAAGAGTGGGCAATATCGGTTACCGGTGCGGTCATCCGCTCCACTGAGACGCTGGAACCTAAGAAAAGGTCGCCATCGGCTAAGGCGAGGAGAGTAAGATAATACTCATTGCCCATCTCTTCCGCCATTTCTACGGCTTGGGCAATCCTCTCGAGATACCAAGGATCAGCGGTGACTGTTCCGATTTGTTCTTGATCTGGATGATTGAGGATGACTCCCTTTTGATTCAACAGTACCGTATTCCCATACTCACCAAGTTCGGATGAGAGGGAGGCAAACAAGAGCTCAATGTCCATAACCCCAAGGAGATAACCGATGATATCGGTACTACCGGGCCGGTGAATGGGTGCGCTGTGCAAAATATAGTTTTGTCCGTCAAATTCTCCCGTATTTCCCAGGGGAATGTCCCGAAATTCTACTTGATCTAGAGTAACCCCCAAATGCTCTCTACCTTGGACTTCGGTGTTTCCTGCCATGATATCAATGATGCTAGCTTCTTTGAAACGTGAATCGGCGACGATGACGCCGTCTACTGTTACAATGGAAAGGACATGGAGAAGGTCCCAATTGGCAACCTCCCGCTCGAGGCGACTACCGGTGGCCTGGACCACATTGCGGTTCAAGAATTCATTCATGTCGGTGGCATTATTGGCCAGATCAGCTAGGCTCCGCATGTTCTGGTCCGCGGCAATTCTCTGCAACTCTCGTTCTGCCGTGGAAAAAATCTCTGTAATACTCTCCCATTGATAATTACTCATGAGTGCAATTTGGTCATTAATCTGGTCACGGACAATATTGCCTGTGGATTGATAGACAAAGACTCCCACAACGGTCATAGCCAGAAGGACGATACAGGAGACGACTAGGCTCACTTTCCAACTCAGGTTGATGCGCATCAATGTAGAACCTCCCCTACAATTAGAAACAGCGGTCCATGCATAATTGGAAAAATAGGAAACAAATATGTTTTCTACGGAGATTGTGTGAGTCCTCTTTATCTTCCAAATTAACCAGGAATCAGCCCTCCTTGAGGCAGGAATTTAGGAGCTTGATCCCTAAAAAATCTTGTATAAAGTGGAAAGGGGCCTTCTTCCATGCGAACATTTATGCTTTCTCTCAGCTTATTTGTTGTGATCCTAGGTGGCGTGCTTGTTGCGGCTAGTCTGTACTTTTATGATGTAGCAATCAATCGGGGTACGAAGGATTTTTTACGCAACAATCAGGACCTACAGCAGGCCCAACCTGCCAAGGCGACGGCAGAACTCCATCCCCGAGAGTGGTTAGACCAGCAGCCTTTAGAGACCTGGGAGTTGGAGTCTCAGGATCGCTTGCGTTTGGTCGCTCACTACTTGCCTGCGGAAGAGCCCAACGATAAGATCGTGATTTTAGCTCATGGTTACACATCCCAAGGCAAGGATATGGCGAGTTTCGCCCGCTTCTACCGGGAGGAGCTGGGTTATCATGTGCTGCTACCAGATGCTAGAGGGCATGGCCAGAGTGAAGGTGATTATATTGGTTTTGGCTGGCCCGAGCGGAAAGATTACCTGCTCTGGATCGAAGCCGTCATCGCTCGACTGGGAGAAGATGTGCAAATTGCTCTCCATGGCCTCTCCATGGGGGCGGCTACGGTCATGATGGTCAGTGGTGAAACACTCCCGAGTCAAGTAAAGGCCATTATAGAGGACTGCGGCTATACCTCTGCCTCGGATCAGCTGGCCTACCAGCTCAAACGCATGTATAACTTGCCGGTTTTCCCCCTTTTGCCGGCTACAAGTGTTGTGACTCAGATTAAGGCAGGCTATAGTCTCTATGAGGCTTCCGCTCTGAAGCAGATAGAAAAAAACACACGCCCGATTCTCTTTATCCACGGCGATGAAGACCGCTTTGTTCCCACTGGGATGGTGTGGGAGCTTTATGAGGCCTGTACCAGTGAAAAGGAGCTCTATCTCGTGAAGGGAGCAGGTCATGGCCATGCCTATGGAACAGACAGGGATACATATATACAAAAAGTGGGTGACTTCTTAGCTCGCTTCCTGCTTTGAAACTTGCTATGTTGGGGTCCTGGCGCAGGTCAGGGCCCTTGTTTCTTGTAGGTTGATTTTATCAACTAAAGTCAACTACAAATCCATGGTTGTTTGGGGTCATCACCCGTATAATAAAGATGAGGTGATGGTCATGAAGGAAATCAAGATCGCCCAGGCAATTTTCCAGGGACGCAAAGCAAAGGGCATCACACAGGAAACCTTAGCTCACTATTTAGGTGTCTCGAAAGCTTCGGTATCGAAATGGGAAACGGGGCAAAGTTACCCCGATATCACCTTCTTGCCGCAGCTGGCTACGTACTTCAATGTCAGTATCGACGATTTGCTGGGATATGAACCACAAATGACGAAGGAAGAAATCCGACATCTGTATCACCAGTTCTCCCGAGACTTTACAGCCCTACCCTTTGAGGAGGTTATGGGGGCATGTGGCGAGCTGATCCAAGCGTACTACTCCTGTTATCCATTGCTGATGCAAATGGCCATTCTTTATCTGAACCACTTGAACCTCGCTGCCACCGAGGAACGTAGGCAGGAGATTCTGAGGGAAATCGAGGGTCTTTGCATCAAGATCAAAAACGAAAGCCAGGATCTAGCACTGCAAAAACAAGCGGTTTCTTTGGAAGCGTTGTGTGCTTTGAGTCTGGGGAATCCTGCCACAGTGATTGATCTACTAGAGCCGGTCAACTCTCCTTGGCTCGGCGATGAACTCCTTGTGGCATCGGCCCATTTCGCCCTGCGTGACCCGGCCAAGGCCAAAGAGACTCTTCAAATTGCCTTCTTTCAACATCTCATGGCAATCCTGGCCATGATGCCTAATTACTTGATGTACCATACAGATGATGCGGCAAAGTACGATACGATTATGGATCGAGTTCTAGAGCTGATTGAGACGTTCAAACTAGAAGATTTGCATCCCGCGGTTTTGTTTCCCCTCTATCTCACTGGAGCCCATGGTTATCTTGTACTTGGGGACGAAACGAAGGCTTTGGCGAGTCTGGAACGTTATGTGGAACTGGCTACAGCAGATATTTATCCCCTAGAGTTTTCCGGTGATGACTTTTTTGATCAGGTGGATGCTTGGTTTGCGCACTTGGACTTAGGCAGAAAACCACCGAGACATGATCTGTCCATTCGGACCGATATTGTGGCGGCCATTACGTTAAATCCGAACTTTGCTGGCTTAAAGGGCAACTCCAGGTTTGAACAACTGGTCAAGCGACTAGAAACACTAAGAACAAGGGGTGATTAAGATGAAAACCTTACAAGAATATTGGCCTTTCTTGCTGCCACTGATCGCAGCCCAACTCGTTTTGATGATTACAGCCTTGGTTCATGTCTTAAGACATCCGAACTATAAATTTGGCTCCCGGGCTCTTTGGATTCCCGTTGTCGTGCTTTTCCAGATTATCGGGCCCGTGATCTATTTCGTCTTTGGTCGGGGTGATGATCATTGAACATCCTCGAAACCAGGGATTTGCAAATGAGTTTCGGCAGTAATCAAGTGCTAAGGAGTTTGAATCTGACTGTGCCAGAGCATGCAGTCTTTGGTCTGGTGGGGCGGAATGGTGCTGGTAAGACAACGACGATGAAAATTGTCTTGGGGCTCCTTAAGGCCGATCGGGGCGAGGTGTATGTCTGCGGAGAAAAGGTTCAATATGGTGTGGCCAGAACCAATCGCTATATTGGCTTTTTACCCGATGTGCCTGAGTTTTATGGTTATATGCGGCCACGGGAGTACTTGAAGCTTTGCGGTGAAATTACGGGTCTACCGGCAAAGCAGATTAAAGCGAAAAGCGCAGAACTTTTGGACCTGGTGGGGCTTGGGGAGACCAATCGTAGAATCAGTGGATTTTCCCGGGGTATGAAGCAACGATTAGGTATTGCCCAGGCCCTGCTGAATGAACCACGTCTTTTGATTTGTGATGAGCCCACATCGGCCTTGGATCCTCTTGGTCGCAGGCAAATCCTTGACATTCTCTCTGCCATTCGGGGGCAGACAACGGTGGTGTTTTCCACCCACATTCTCTCCGATGTGGAGAGGATCTGTGACCAGATTGCCGTTTTAGAGCAGGGTACCCTGGTCTTAGCTGGCACCCTCAATGAGATTCAAAGGCAGCATCGCCGCAATAGCTATAGCATTCGCTTTGCCAGCGAAAGTGAAGCAGAGGGGTTTGCCCAGGACGAGAGGTTGCAGAGACCCCAAGTTACCCTAACGCGGGAGGGGCGTACCTTGATCGTTGAAGTTGAAGATGGTGCTACAGATGGCCAAATGCTCATTGACCTTCTGTCGGAGAAGCAGATAACGCCAGAACGATTCGAGGCCATGGAACCTACACTCGAGAGTCTCTTTACGGAGGTGGTGCAATGAACCACTACTGGGTCTTCCTAAAGAAGGAACTGCTGGAATACATCCGGACGTACAAGCTCCTGATTTTGCTCACTGTCTTCGTCATCTTCGGCATCACCAACCCCTTGATTGCCAAACTAACCCCAGAGCTTCTGACAAGCTTTGTGCCGGAAGGGATGTCCATTACCATCCCTGAACCCACGGCCCTGGATTCCTGGGCCCAGTTCTTTAAGAACACGCAGCAGATGGGGATGATTGTCCTGGTCCTGGTTTTCAGTGGTGTTTTGTCAGGTGAACTATCTCGGGGAACCTTGATCAATCTTTTGACCAAGGGCCTAGCCCGGGAGGCGGTGATCCTGGGCAAATATTCTGCTATGCTCTTGGTCTGGAGCGTGAGCATCCTCCTTTCGAGTCTCTTAACCTTTGTGTATACGATCTATTTGTTTCCCGGCGACCAGGTGCAAAACCTCGTCTTTGCCGTCTTTTGTCTCTGGCTCTTTGGTGCCTTTTTGCTGGCCATACTTCTTGCTTCCGCTACATTAGTGAATGGGAGTTATGGGAGCTTACTCCTTACAGGTCTTATGATTGTTCTCTTACTCCTTCTGAACATGATCACTGGGGCTCAGAAGTATAACCCCCTCTCTCTAGTTACCCGGAGTATGGAGCTTGCCACAAACACAGTTGGGCCCTCTGCCCTCTATCTTGCTACAGGAGTCACATCCCTGGCTATCCTTGGCCTTTTGACCCTAGCTGTACTTGTCTTTAGAAAGAAGAGATTGTAAGCGGAAAACCCGTACCGAGGCCCTCGGTGCGGGTTGTTTCTTGGAAAGAGTGGTCAATCTACCTCCCTTGAGTCTCAGAATTTTTTCGGTAGCCAGCTTGGCTAGGAGGATTTTACTTTTATTGGCATAATATTAAGGATATCTTCCAAAATAAGGAGGCGGAACAGATGGCCCGCAAATCACTGTTCATCGTATGGAGTCTGCTGATTGTGTTGTCGTTGAGTTCGCTTGTTTTTGCTCAGGAAATGTGGAATTGGAATAGTTTTACAGCGCAATATGAGCGGTTCAAGTATGAGATTACAACCTATTCGAAGTCTTACGACTATGGTTTAGACGAAGAAGTAGTCGTAGAGGAGAAACAGACGCAGGAAATTGAGTTAGTTAAGATGGATGAAGAGAACACCCAGGTCACATTGTCCAATACGTATTATGTTCCCCAGAGTAAACTGTCGGATGAGCTTAGCCTAATTGGTCTTGGCCTGAACTGGCTCACCGATGGTGGGGAGTGGGTTACTGAGATCATGATGATGGGCCTTTTTGCCTATGACCTTGAACTTGAGGTTGGAACTACAGTCCAGACCTTTGATGGTTCTAGGTTTAGAATTGTAGAGAAACAGACGGTAGCCGGGGTTGATGGATACTACTGCACCAAGAGTCGCCGTATGGAAGATAGTGATGGTAATCGGGTGGACATCTTGATTTCGGAGTGGGTGATTGCTCCTAATGTAGGTTGGCCCCTCCTCGTCCGCGTCTATTCCGACGGTGAAGTACAGTATGTCATGGAGTTAGTGGAGTATTCTCGGAAAGACTAAGCTGGAGTCTGTGGTCGTATAGATGGAAGATAGATTCCAACCACATCACACATCTGCGGAAAGCCCTTGTATCCGCAGATGTGTTCCTTTTTAGAAAAATTTTCCCGGTGGCCTCCGAACCGGCAGGTAATATTACTAACACGGTGAATTAATATTGCCAAATACGAGTAAAAAAAGGAGGAATATGTCATGTCATCGGTGAGGTTCTGGAGTGTGTTCTTGCTTGTCTTGCTCGTTGTGGTCCCAATTACATCTGTACGTGTGGGGGCGTGGTCTGAAGTGGTTGTGACAAAACCGTGGACAGAAGAGGAAGCGACGGAAAAGGAGGAAGAGCCTGCTGGACAACCTGTTGAACAGGCTACGGAAGAGTCAGAGTCAAAGGAGAGCGTTCCAGATAAGGCCGAGACCTTTACGTTGCCAGAGAGTCCCCGGAATCCCGAAATCGATGATTTCCTTCTCAACTTTGAAAACCTTTATGGAACCTGGTATATTTGGACTCCCAGCACAGTTGTGAACATTCAACAACCCGGTACAGGCGAGTACTTGGGCCATAAGTTTGTGGAAGGAGCCGAGCAAGGTATCATCGTAATTAACAAAGATGGTACATATAGCATGAGTCATACCAGCTGGGCCAAAGGGGAGACTGTCTCAGGAGATTGGCGCCTGTCCTTTCCCCGTGAGATCAATGGGGAAGTGCTTCAAGCTATTATCCTGGTGGATGGAATCACAGGCGTAGACTGGGCGGTTGCACCATCTGCTAATGGAAAGATTCGCCTCTTATGGGCCATGGGCTGGGCTGATGGCTCTGCCACTTGGATCTTCGATTCTGAACTATTTCAGCCCTAAGGCGTTTTCGGGCCTGGAAATCCGTTCTACGGGTTTCTGGGCTCTTTTCTTTTTTGTAGGCATAACAAAAGCGCATCATTGTAAATGATTTGCAATACAAACACTTATTCAATGTTTGGCAAAGGTAAAATAAGTGGCAATTGGGCCAGCATCCTCTCTGCGATTTTCGAATTAGTAAGCTACGTAGTTATCAATTATCGTAAACAAGGGTGGTCAAAAAGAAGATATCCCTCGCTTTAGCGGGCAGTTTGGTTGACAAAGGGCATTTGTTAACTTATACTAAGAGAAAATAAAGTGGAGGGTGAAATTGGATCATGTACCAGAAATTAGCAAGTATAAAGTGGGTTATTCTTAGTCTAGTTGTGGTTGTAGCCTTGTCCGTAGTTTTAGTGCCAGCTGAAATGTAGGCAGCCAGTCATCTTGGTGTTTATGCCGGAGGCCATGAAACAGCTGGAATGGGTAGCGCCATTGCGTACACCTACTCTGTGGAACTTAAGGCCGATGAGAGCTACGAGCTCAAGAGCTACTTTATTATGGGCGACGCACTCTATGAGTTTATCGAAGTGGGCACCTACTCCGTGGAAGGTGCGAAACTGGTCATTACACCTGCAGGGGAAGAAGCAATTGAAGGAACGGTAAACAGTGATGGTTCGATTACGGTAGGTGTAAAACCAAGTCAAATGGCCAGAAGCCGAACTGAAGCAACGCTGGTACCATCCCAAAATACAGCCGCGGGAGTGTATAAAGTGACATTACAAGGGGCCGCGACGGTTGAGGCTACTTTGTACCTGGATCACCAAGGCAACTATGCATACATGGCCGTGCCAGGGAACGAATCCCCAGCGTTCCATGAACAAGGAACATATAGCGTGGCTGGTACAGACATCACCTTCCAGATTGCAGAATCAGGCGAGACTGTTTCTGGTACGATCCAAGATGGCAAAGTAAGTGCTCCTTTTGTTGTTTCCGCCATGATGGGCATGCGCATGGGGATTGAACTAGCAAAATAGGCAGCATAAGGGTCTTTGAAAACGGCGCAGGATCGATCTGTCCGTTTTTGAGACCTTTTGTTATACACAGATACTAGGAGGATGAATATGACAGAGAAAGTGACAAAAACCGCAGAATCTTTTTTCCGTTGGGCCTTTAACACCAGAGCAAACACAGTAATGCAGCTTCATGAAGGAAAAGAAATGTCAAGAGACAAGGTCTTCTTGAGTTTCTGTTCCCATAATCCAGGCTTAATTTCCCATGGACCAGCAGGTCTCAATGCAAGTATCAAAGGTGTCGGTTTTATACCGAAGGAAGAATACTTGGAAGAAGTCTTAGAAGCCTATCTGAAGCATATTGATGCCTATGATGGCGATGACAAGGCCCATAGCCAGCGGGGTCTAAAGCTTTTGGTTGAGGAGATTTACAGTCCTGATAAACATCATCGTATTGATTTTCAACGGGTGGCCAGTTTAGAAATGGCCAAGAAGCATAGTTGGGATAATCTTAAGGTGAATCCAGAGGCAACCTTGCTTTACTATCAACCACCCATGATCTCGTATGAGCTGCGGGGTAAGGTTCGCATTTTTGACGAAGCTGAGTCTGGCAAACGAGAGATTTACCAACAGTTTGTCAATGCCCAGCATGACGTGTACCACCGTCCCGATAAGACACGTTGGCTGAAGTATCCAGCCTACGTCTTTGACATCGAGGAAATCTTTGATAATTCTGCATCCCGTGAGGGATTTGGTACGCAATTGCAGTTTCCAGTAGAATTCTAATCTTGGCAGGTAGTGGCAGGGCCCTTTGGGCCCTCTCTCTTGATCCATTAGGAGTGGTTATGTGAAAAGTAAATGGATGCGTTTCACTTTGGCTGTCTTACTGATTGGAACAATGTCACTCTTGAGTGCTTGCGGTAAGTCTGAACCGGAGCAAACGGTGAGCAAGGTTGTGGAGGAAGCGGTTCCTGCGGAGGAAACATTCGATCTCCAAGGTGACTATGCCATTGATATTAGCAATCTAGGCATGGCACTTACATTCTACTTGCGAATCGCAGAAGACAATAGCTTTCTGCTCTCAGCCAATCGTGCTTTCAGTGATAATCGGGGAAGCGGGACGATTGGTGAATTAGACGGAACCTATTTAATGATCTATTCAGACTCTACCGCTGAAAAAGCGAAAACTGCGACCTTCGAACGGGTTGGACCGAATCTCATCTTCCGTTCTACTCTGCCTTATGGTTCGGCCAACATCATGTTTGAAAAAGAAGACGACGAAAACCCTGAGATCGTCTACCATCTTGTAGCCGATAAATATGTCTATGAGGAGTATTATGACACCTATTTAGGCTTTGAAACGGTGGATGGAAGGGACTATGAATACGTCTTAACCCTTGGTCCAGGCGCGAAATATCAATATGCCAGTAGGCCAAGTGGGGCAGAGCAGCCGAGCTATGAGGAGAAGGGTAGTTTCCGTGTTGCCAAGGACAAACTCCTCATCACGCCGCAGGCTGCAGATGAACTAGAGGGAACCATTACAGCTGAGCGCGCTTTAGAGTTCTCTGTCAGGCCCGAAGGGAACTCTGAACGAAGGACCGTCCTCTTTAGGGTAGCAACCACCGCGCAGCATGCCGGTACCTGGTATGGGGAGCAAGCAGGCACAGCGGCAGTATTGGAGCTCGATTACTTTGCTGGATATACCTTTAGCGCCAC
>JAAYOK010000128.1 GCA_012520355.1 Bacillota bacterium
ACAAAGGGGAAGTAATAGGAGACTTCCACAAACACGATTCCCCAAATGGTATTGATGTTGAGTGGTGCCGAAGAGAGATTAAAGGTTTGAACCAGCCATCGATTCAGATAGCCCGAACGGCCATTTAACAATAGATCCCAGGCCATAGCACCCAAGAAAGGAGGAAACATATAAGGAATCGTAAACAGTGACCGCATCAGTTTCTTACCAGGGATATTACTACGACCCAAGAGCCAGGCATAGAAGACACCCATAATGGTACCGAAAAGCGTTACGAGTCCTCCGATCTTAATCGTGTTCCACATGGAAGACACCGTGGTACTTCGGGTCAGTTGATCGACAATGAGGCTAAAGGTAAACTTGCCTTCATGGAAGAAAGCATTATAGATGATCATTGAAATTGGGATAACTACAATCACCAAAAGCAGCACAAAGGCCAAAACCGTCATGACGTTATCAAGACCGATACGGCGCCCTTCAACCGCGGCAAGATCCTTATTTCTCCGTAGATTAATCATGAGTCTAAGCTTCCCTCCTTTTTGCTTCATAGTAATGGGGATTTAGGAACCTCAAACCCACTTCGCTACCTTCCTTGACTACGCCAACTAGTGCTGCATCAAGGGTGCTTTGTTGCAGACGAATTTCCCTATCACCCAGTTCAACAAAGTAGTCGTACTCACTGCCCAAAAAGACCGCACGCTTTACTTTGGCCCTGATGGGAGATGTATCATCAAAGGTGATATCATTGGGGCGTGTTCCTATTTCTATGAGTTCTCCCTGTGGTAGATCGTCTGGAACAGGCTCTGGCCAAGGGACCATTTCCCTTCCTAGATCTAGCTTGTATTCCGAGTCTACACGTTTTAACGGAATAAAGTTGGTAACACCGATGAATTCGAAAATGAAGCGAGATTTTGGCCTGAGGATAATATCCTCATCGGTGCCGACTTGAATAAGTTCGCCTCGTTCATTCATAATCGCTAGTTGATCTCCGAGATGTAAAGCAGCTCTTTGGTCATGGGTGATATAGAAAATGGTGGTGCCAATATTGCGCTGGATATCCCGAATCTCATTGAGCATCTGGTCCCGCAGCTTAGCGTCTAGGTTCGTGATGGGCTCGTCCAAGACAATGAGATCATCACTACTCATCAGGGCCCTAGCAATGGCCACCCGCTGTTGCTGACCACCCGAAAGCTGACCCGGCAGATGATTGATATACTCACTCATACTCACCTGTTTCAAGACATCCTTGACCCTGCGCTCGATTTCATCCTTCTTCATGCGTTGTTTGCGCATGGGATAGGCTACATTGTCTTTGACAGTAAGGTGGGGCCAGACAGCATAGTCTTGGAAGACAATGCCGATACCGCGCCGTTCGGCTGGTACGTTAATCCGCCTCTGACTACTAAACAGACATTTATCGTCTACATAGATCTCGCCTTCGTCGGGCTTGGTTAGACCTAATAGACAACGTACCAAGGTCGTCTTTCCGCACCCAGAAGGACCTACTAAACACATGATTTCGTTCTTCTCCAACGTTAACGAGAAGTTTTTGAGAACCTGATTACTTCCATAACTGACGGAAATGTTCTCAAATCTTACGTACGCCATGGTTTTCTCCTCCTCTTCTTATGATATGAGGTGAGCAGCAGGCATTAGGCCGCTACTCACCTCGTTTGATTCCCTATTACGCCAATCTATGCTTCGAAATTAGAAACCAAAGATGCTATCATAAGCAGCCAAGTTCTTGTCGTTGTCTCTTGCCATGGCTTCCAGATCAAGGACGAGAGCTTTCTTGGCGATTGCGTCAACATCTACGCTACCTTGGTCTACGTCGTTACGCACAGAGATAAGGTTCTCGTTTACAAGGATCTCTTGGCCTTCTTTGGAGAGAATAAAGTCATAGAGCAATTTACCATTCTCGTTATTGGCAGAGTCTTTCACCAAACCAATAGGGCTAAAGATGGCTACTGTATCTTCAGGGAAGATAAAGTCTACAGGTGAACCGAGGGCCATAAGGTTGGCGGTCATGTAGTCTAGACAGACACCAATTTGGTAAGCACCGGCGGCCACTTGGTTGTGAGTAGCACTACTACCGCTTTCAATGTACATCTTGTTGTCCTTAAGTGCTTGGATGAAATCGATGCCGTATTTCTCATTACTAACAATGGCGTTCAGCCAGAACTTCGATGTACCCGATGTTCCGGGGTCGGTCATAACAACTTGATCGTTCCAACGAGGATCGAGAAGGTCGAACCATGTCTTGGGGGCCTCTTCTGCAGTCACAAACATGGTGTTATAAGCGATGCCCATGTTCATGAGGCGAGCTCCTGTGTAGTAGCCTTCTGGGTCGATGTAAGCTGCATCAATCGCGTAGGTTTCGGGGGATGTATACTTCTCCAGAATACCAATTTCCTTAAAGGAAATGTAGTCGGCAGGGTCTCCTACCCAAATTACGTCCGCTCCAACTGTGCCAGCCTGTGCTTCGGTTGCGATCTTAGTCATTACTCGGCCGGTACCGGCAAAGTAATACTCCATGGTAATACCGGGATACTTTGCTTCAAATCCCCGTTTGATTGCCAAGAGCTGATCCTCTTGCATAGAAGAATAAAGCATTACTGTAGAAGCTTGAGCCATAGCGACAACACCAAAAACCAGGGTCAACATCACAAACATAACCAAGAACTTTTTGCTACCAGTCATTGTACAGTCCTCCCTTATTGTTTCTCTCCGTTTCACCCATTGAAGTATATCGGTGCAACAGAAGGCGGATGGTCCGCTTTTCATGTTAAGTATAAATAAAAATTACGATATATGTGAAGTTTAAAGTCATTAAACCATTCCTGTGTATAGATTTTAAACCCTATTTCCATCGGCTCTCCTCACGTTTTTCACCAGTTGGGACGGTCTTGGACGTCCTCCACTGACTTAAAATAGGAAAAGAACCTATTAATAATAACGCGCATGCTCCACTGGCATACGCAACATTGAAACCCGACACGGCCGCTACACCATAACCGATAAGGGGACCTAGGGCAGCGCCAAGATCTTGGTAGGAGTTGTAGCGGGCGGTTACAAAGTGTCGATTTGTAGCATCCGTTGTGTCCCCAAGGGCCGCGTCCAAGAATATCTTTTGCATGTTGGTAGATACAAAGAAGAGGATAGCTGAAATCACACTCAGCCAAGGGGAGGCTGCATTGGTCAGAACCAGAAGAAGTGAACCTTGGACAACTGTAACCATGACGAAAGGTATCAATCGTCCCTGTTTGTCGCTGAAGGATCCCGACCATGATGAAAGTAAAATAGCTGAAAGCCAGTGGCTAGAAAAGACAACGCCCGATATGGTTGCTATGCCTAATGTCCAGGAGCCAATTTCCACACCCTGTCCCATCGTCTCTTGTAACAACAAGGCCAAGCTCGAAGTAACTAATCCACTACCGATCAGATGGGTGACAAAGGCACCTGCGTAACAAAATCCCCTGGATAGCCCTTGCCGCCCCTTCAGACCAGGGGTTTTCTCCTCGCCTCTCACTAACTCCTCACCGGGTTCCTGGGAATCTGATGGTAATTGCCGCTTCAGTACGAAGGACAAAGGTATAGCGAGCC
>JAAYOK010000129.1 GCA_012520355.1 Bacillota bacterium
GACAAGGCGCGGCTGCTTTGGTAAACACGAAATTACTAGATTTGGATTGGAGAGAAGTACATGTCACGTTATACAGGACCAACGTGGAAGGTCAGTCGACGTTTAGGGTTTTCTCTAAGCGAGACCGGAAAAGAACTGCGGAAACGTCCTTACCCACCAGGGCAACATGGTCAAAACCAGCGCCGCAAACAGAGCAACTATGGATTACAATTGCAAGAAAAGCAGAAACTACGCTTCCTTTATGGATTAAGCGAAAAGCAATTTAGAAATCTCTTTCAAGTGGCTTCAACCATGCCAGGCATTACCGGTGAGAATTTTATGATTCTCTTGGAGTGCCGCCTCGATAACCTAGTCTTCCGTCTCGGTTTCGCCCGCACTCGTGCAGGTGCTAGACAACTTGTCACCCATGGTCACATCACCGTGAATGGCAAAAAGGTCGATATTCCGAGTTACCGCGTAAGTATTGGCGAAGTCATCGGTTTGAGAGAAAAGAGCCGTAACCTAGTGGTTGTTGAAGATGCATTAGAAGTTCGCCCGAATGTTCCAGAGTACCTCAGTTTTGATGAGAATGCTCGCACAGGTGAATTAATCCGTCTTCCCCGCAGAGATGAGCTTAACCCAGATATCAACGAAGCTGAAATTGTTGAGTTCTACTCGAAATAAAAATAGAAAGCCCAGACCTAGAGTCTGGGCTTTTTTTGTTAGACCGTTAGAACAAAAAGAAAAAAACGGCTTCGCGCCGTTTTACTATTTTCCACATGCTTTGCAAACATTAACCTTATCTTTCTCCCAGAGTAATTTGACTCCGGTCTTTTGGCATGAAGGGCAGGTCCCTCTCCAACCGAGCGTTTTAATATTCTTACCTCTCTTTGCTTTGGCCATGAATTGACTCCCCCCTTCGATAATATAAAAAAATTGGAGGCGGCACCCAGATTCGAACCGGGGAATGGAGCTTTTGCAGAGCTCTGCCTTACCACTTGGCTATGCCGCCTCGGCACACATAAAATATTACCATTGATGACCTGCCATGTCAAGGGTTACCCAGCGTTTTCACACTCCCTCTCCACGGACCATACTATGTAAACGTAGCATGAAGGAGGAGGTTTTTCTTGTGACCTTGCTATCCATTCTTTTTCTAGCTGTCGCAGTCAGCTTCGACTCATTGGCCATGGGCATAACCTATGGTCTAAATCGAATTCGCGTCCCCTTTTGGTCCAAAGTAGTCTTGAGTATTGTCTCAGGAATCTCGCTCTTGGTTTCCATGATCGTCGGTGGCATTCTCCGGGAGTTTATCCATCCAGCCATCGCTACGGTGATTGGCGGGATCATCTTTGTCCTCCTAGGTCTGTACCAAATCTGGAGCAGCTACCGTCCTGCCCAGCCCCGCATTTTGCTCAACCTACGAATTCCCCTTTTCGGCTTGATCATCCAAGTCTTGCAGGAGCCACTCTTAGCCGACCGAGATCAATCGCAAACCATCTCTGGTCATGAGGCTTTTCTCCTCGGAACAGCACTGGCCCTCGATGCCATTGCCGCGGGATTTGCCGCGTCCCTACTCAGACTGCCGCTCCTAGGAGCAACTTCCTCTGTTCTGGTGGTGAGCTTCCTTTTTATGTCTTTGGGCCTCGAACTTGGGACCAACGCCGCTTCGTCTCCCCTCTCTAAGCCTTTCTTACGCTGGTTACCAGGTATGGTTATCCTTTGTCTGGGTTTAGTAAAAATAATCGCGGGATGAGTATATTTTCGAGTTCAAGGCACATACTACAGTTAAGGTAGAGCTCTGTTTTGAGACATTCCAACGGACCAAGAAGAAACGAACCAAACGTAGACAAGGCAAAGCCCATGATAATGGTTAGAGCTCACCTTCCGTTTCTTTGTTGGTGACCAATAACCAACACACAAATGTGCCAGTATTTGACGCCAGTTGGGATGTCTAGGGCCATTGTTTTCCTAGTCTACGCGAAAAAGAGGAGCAATCTTGCTCCTCTTTGTCTTTATCCCCTAGTTGGCCTTTTGCTTGTCCGTATACGGCAAGACAAGATTTAAGATTATCCCTACTAACGTGGCTAAGCCCATACCTTGGAGCGACAATCCCCCAAGGGTAATTTCAGCCCCTCCGATGCCTAACACCAAAATCACCGATGAAATCACCAGATTCCGTTTGTCACCATAATCGATCCCACTTTCCACCAGTGTCCTGAGACCTGAGGCAGCAATGATTCCAAAGAGAACAATGGATACCCCGCCCATTACGGGAGAAGGAATGGTGGAAATCAAGGCCCCCATTTTCGGCACAAAGGACATGAGAACTGCAATCAAAGCGGCGGTACGAATAACAGATACATTGAAAATACCGGTGATGGCCAAAACACCAACATTTTCACCATAGGTCGTATTCGGTGGTCCGCCCCAAAGCCCAGCCCACGAAGTGGCAAGTCCATCGCCTAAGAGTGTACGATGCAAGCCTGGAGCACGGAAGTAGTCCTTTCCTGTGATCTTACTAATGACCATGACATCGCCTAAGTGTTCTGTGATGGAGACTAAGGCAACTGGAAGAATCATTAGGATGGCTGCCAGGTTAAACTTTGGTGCCACGAACTGAGGCAGACCCAGCCAGACAGCCTCACGAACGAGAGTAAAGTCCACAATTCCCTGGGTAATGGCAAAGAAGTAACCGGTGATAATTCCAATTAGTACTGGAATAACAGCCAGAAAACCCTTGAAGAAGATTGTTCCAATCACTGTGACCGCGAGAGTAAAGAGAGCAACACGCACGTCAGGATTCGCCAGAGAACCTCCATCGACGAAACCAGCCATCCCCACGGCGGTTCCCGCCAAACCCATTCCAATAACGATTATCACAGAGCCAATCACAACAGGTGGCAAGACCCGGTCAACCCAGTTTGTCCCGAGTTTGGCGATGAGGAGAGCGACCGCAACATAAACTAAACCTACAGCAACCCCACCACCTAAGGCGTAAGGTAGTCCCCACTGAGCACTCGCTGCAATGATGGGGGCAATAAAAGCAAAAGAGGACCCTAGGTACGCTGGAATCTGACCCTTGGTCAAAAGTTGAAAGATGAGTGTACCCGTTCCCGATGTAAATAAGGCCACAGCTGGATCTAAACCAGTCAGAAGTGGAACCAAGACTGTTGCACCAAACATGGCGAACAGATGTTGGAAACCAAGGACCACATTCTGTCCCAAACCTAGTTGTCTCTCGTTCTCAATCTGCAAATTCATAATTGTCCTCCTTTTAAGTCTCACTGGACTCATTTAAAGGTCAGGGTGTTCTAAAATCAGAACTCGTTCTTCCTGATCTATTTCTCCTAAGCGTACTGCAACTACTTCTTTGGTCGACGTTGGTAAGTTCTTCCCCACATAATCAGCCCTGATGGGCAGTTCACGATGGCCCCGATCAACCAATACAGCTAATTGGACTCGAGCCGGTCTCCCTAGATCCATCACCGCATCAAGAGCGGCCCTTGCGGTCCTACCCGTAAATAGTACATCATCTACGAGCACGACAACCTTCCCGGCAACATCAACAGGCATGGACGTCTGGTTCAATACAGGTTCTTCAGCCACCGACGTTAGATCGTCTCGATAAAGCGAGATATCGAGAACACCCACTGGAACACTGACCCCATCGATTTGCTCAATCGCCTTTGCCAAGCGGTTGGCCAAGGGAACTCCCCTGGTGCGAATACCTGCCAAGACTAAATCACTCGTACCTCGATTGCTCTCTAAGATCTCATGACTAATTCTTGTCAACGCTCGCCTAATCTGGGTGCTGTCTAAAATCTGGGCCTTTTCCTTAAGCACGTTTCTTCCCCCCTTTCCCACAAAAAAAGCTTCTTGCACATAGTACGCGGCAAGAAGCATCAAACTCCGTTCCTTGCCAGCCTCTCTGTGCTGAACTTAAAGGACCATCTATTATCAGTAGCGTACATCATAAACCAAGGCTTGTCAATGGATCTGCCGTGCCTTTTCCACAACCTGCAAGAATATCTCATCAGGGGAAGACTCAAAGGCCAAGTCCTCTCCATTAGGATGCCGAAAGGCAAGATGGGTAGCGTGGAGGATTTGGCTCTTGGCACCTAGATTATTGTGCTTGAAGCCATAGACTCCGTCACCTACCAAGGGGTGATGGATACTGGCAAAATGGACACGAATCTGATGGGTACGTCCAGTCACCAAGCGGCAGCGAACCAAGGTGTGTTTCGCAAACCGCTCCTCTACCCGATAATGAGTCTCCGCATGGCGTCCGGTAGGTACAATGGCCATTCTCTTGCGATCTTTTGGGTGCCGTCCAATGGGTTGATCAATACATCCCTCATCCATGACTAAAACGCCCTGGGTAAGAGCAAGGTACTGGCGCTTGACCAAGCGTGCCTTGAGTTGCTCCGTTAGATAAGCATACGCCTCATTTGTCTTGGCAACCATCATAAGTCCACTAGTATCCTTATCCAGTCTGTGAACGATCCCAGGACGATCCTCCCCCGATCCATCGGCAAGCTCGTCCACATGGGCCAGAAGGCCATGGACTAATGTCCCTTGTTGATTTCCGGCACCGGGGTGAACCACAAGACCCCTTGGTTTGTTAATCACAACCAAGTCCGCATCCTCAAAGACAATGTCCAGGGGGATCGGCTCAGGTTGCAAAACAGGCGCCTTGGTCTCGGGGACATGAATCACAATCTGATCTCCCGCTTGGATACGATAGCCAGCTTTGACGAACTGAGCGTTCACCGAGACGAGATTTTTATCAATAAGCTTGCGTACTTGGGAACGGCTCAGATCCACTTGAGCACTGAGCCAGACGTCTAAGCGCGTGTCTGAGTCGTCGTTTGCGACAAACCTTCGAGTCTCAACCCTGGCGGTCATGGATTAACACCTCCCAAAATAAGAGGGCTACTCCAAAGACGATGGCTGCATCAGCGATATTGAACACAAAAATCCGAATGTCAATAAAATCAATCACTGCCCCCCAGCGCAAGCGGTCGATTAGGTTTCCAATCGCTCCTGCTAAAGCAATGAAGACACCCCAGCGCACAAAGGCACTTCGAGTCATAATCATCTTCCATTGGGTAAGGATGAATAGCAAACATAAGACTGCAATGGCTGATAGCAAGATGACTTTTCCCTGGAAAAATCCAAAAGCTGCCCCCCTGTTTTGCACATACGTAAGGTACAAAACAGGAGGGATCAACGGAATACTCTGCCCTTCAGTCATGCGAGCCATAACCAAGAACTTGGATAAACGGTCTGCCAGCAAAATCAAGCTAGCGGTAATGATGAGCTTCAACAGCATGGCTCCTTCCCATATCGCTTAATGGGTAAATTCTTCGTTAGGAAGGATATCCCTGCCAAGCCCCCATGCATCTTCCCCTGCAAAGAAGATCTCGTCTTCCTCCACGGGACGCTGATCTTCGTCTCGGTCCTCCTGCTCGCGTTTACATTGCACGCAAAGGAGGGTGCGCGGTAACGCCATGAGCCGGCTTTCTGGAATCGACTGTCCACAATTGTGACAATAGCCATAATGACCCTCTGCAATTGCATTTTGCGCTTCTTCGATTTCGGCAATTTGCTGACGTGTGTTTTCCAAAAGTCCCAAATCCTTACTACGCTCATACATTTCACTGCCATAATCGGCAAAATGATTATCGTATACAGAAAGCTCTCCTGTGGCTTCACCCATGGGAACTCCTAGTCCGCCAGGGCCTGCCAAACTTGCTTCCACCTCCAGCAAGGCTTTCTTTTCCGCCTCGAGTGCCTCATGTAATTTTTCTAGACGCTTCTTTGTCATACTTACCTCCTGCTACCTCCTAGGGTTTGATTGCCAACTCATTTTGCACAATTCGGGTGATCTCTGCAATGAACTCCCCCACAATGGGCAGATTCAAAGAAGCAATTCTGCCCATGATGTAGATGAAGAGTGCTCCTACCACAGTAAAACCAATGGCTAAACCAAAGCCTCTGGCTATCCCTGAGAGAAAACTCAAGTATAGCATGCGCCTTGGTTTTTGATACAATTCTATGAACTCCGCAATACTCGCCTTCTCGAGAGATTGGACCAGTTTTTCTATTCTCACAATCAGATTTTGTAGCAAGTTGCTATTTATGCGCTCCGCCAACCGTCACCCCTCCTCCTTTAGAGTATGCAAAACCCCCTCTTGTATTCAAGAGGGGGTAGCAGACAAATCGGTTATAGAGCATCGGTACAGCGTTGACAAATGTTGGGATGTTCAGGCTTGGGCCCAAGCTCGGGAAAGTACTTCCAGCAGCGCTCGCATTTCTCGCCGCTGGCCCTGGTCACATGCACAGCAATTCCTTCCTCGCTGTAGAGTACATCCTGCTGTTCGTCCAAGGGCCTATAGTCTACGCTGGAGACAATAAACAAGAGGCGCAAATCTGGGGCAAAGGACTCCAGTACCTCTAGGTGCCGTTCACTGGCGTAGATTTGAACGGCTGCTTCACTCGCAGCTCCAATCAATTTGTCGGTCCGAGCCATTTCCAGGCCCTTCGATACGACACGACGGATCTCCAAGAAGGCTCCCCAACGCTCATCCAGGGAAGGATCCCAGTATTCAGCAGGCAGTTCTTGCCAGGTGGTAAAGTGTACACTCTTTTCGGTGCGCACGGCCTCTGGCAGATGTCCCCAAATTTCCTCGGCTGTGAACACCAAGATCGGAGCCAAAAGCTGCGTCAACTCTTTCATAATGATCAAGAAGGCAGTTTGGGCCGAACGCCTTTCGTGACCATTGGCAGGGTCACAATAGAGGCGATCCTTTAAGACATCAAGGTAGAAACCGCCTAGTTCCACAGAGGCAAAGCGATGGGCCGCATGGTAGGCAATGTGAAAATCACATGTCTCGTACGCAGTCCGCATCCGTCGACTCAACTTGGAAAGTTGCATCAAAGCCCAGCGATCAATCTCCTCCATGTTTTCATAGGCAACGGCATGCTCTGCAGGATCAAAATCATGCAGATTACCCAGCATAAAGCGTGCAGTATTCCGAATCCGTCGATAGGCATCGGAGAGCTGCTTTAGGATTTCTTTGGAGATCCGGACATCACCGCGGAACTCAGCAGAAGCTACCCACAGGCGCAAGACATCGGCCCCATATTGATTCCACACTTCCTCGGGACCCACTACATTACCCACGGATTTAGACATCTTCTTGCCTTCCCCATCCACGACCATACCATGGGTGAGCACTGCCCGGTAAGGGGCCTCGCCGGATGTTGCTACCGAGGTCGACAGGGAAGATTGGAACCAACCACGGTGTTGGTCACTACCCTCTAAATAGAGATCGCAGGGCCAGGCCAAGTCATCGCGGGTGGTCAAAACCGCGCGGTGCGATACGCCGGAATCAAACCACACATCCATGGTATCCGTTTCCTTTGTAAAGCCCTGACCCCCACAGGCAGGACAGACATAGCCCTCTGGTAAGAGTTCTGTAGCGGACTTTTTGAACCAAGCATTGGAGCCTTCTTGAGCAAAGATCTGGGCCACATGTTCAATGGTCTCAGGGGAGGCAATGGACTCACCGCATTCACAGTAGAAAACTGGAATTGGAACACCCCAAACCCTTTGCCTGGAAATACACCAATCGGCCCGATCCGCGACCATGCCACGAATCCGATCAATACCCCAGCTCGGAATCCACTTCACGTCTTCAATTACCTTTAACATGGTATCTCTGAACTTGTCGATGGAGACAAACCACTGATCGGTCGAACGATACATCACAGGATCCTTACAGCGCCAGCAATGAGGATAGGAGTGATCGACGAAATCGAGTTTCAAGAGTGCTCCTTGTTCCTCCAGATCCTTGACGACTGCTTTATTACCTTCGTCTAGAGTAAGCCCTTCGTAAGGACCTGCCTCCTCGGTAAATCTCCCTTGACCATCCACAGGCGATAAAACTTCCAGACCATATTGGAGACCGACGACATAGTCTTCATGACCATGTCCTGGTGCCGTGTGAACACAACCAGTTCCCGCTTCTAACGTGACGTGATCGCCTAGAATCACCACAGAATCGCGGTTCATTAAGGGATGTGTACAGACGATACCCTCCAACTCTGAGCCTTTGTACTCCGCCAAGACCTCTTGCTTCGTCAAGCCGAGCTCTTGTAGAACACCATCGGCCAGTTCTTTAGCGAGTACAAGTTTTCCCCGCTCCGTCTGGACTACAATATACTCAAAATAGGGATGTAAGGCAATAGCTAGGTTAGCCGGAATCGTCCAGGGGGTCGTGGTCCAGATGACAAAAAAGGTATCGTCTGCGGCCATGACTCCCTTGCCATCTTTGACGGGGAAACTCACATAAATACTCGGGGAGCGATGATCACCGTACTCGATCTCTGCCTCGGCTAGAGCTGTCTGACAGTCAGAACACCAGTAGACTGGTTTGAGCGCCTTATAGACATAGCCCTTGGCAACCATTTCGCCAAACATTCGAATCTGCGTAGCCTCATACTCCGGCTTCAGGGTTAGGTAGGGATTCTCCCAATCACCCCACACACCGAGGCGCTGAAACTGTTTACGTTGGTTTTCCACTTGCTCCATGGCATAAGCAGCACAGTGCTCCCGAAACTCCGCCGCGGACATGCCTTCCCGTGCTTTACCAAGCGAGCGTACCACATGCAGTTCAATGGGCAGTCCATGGGTATCCCACCCTGGCACATAGGGAACATGGTAGCCAGCTAGGCTCCGGGAACGCATCACAATATCCTTCAGAATCTTATTGAGAGCTGTTCCAATATGAATATTGCCGTTGGCGTAGGGAGGACCATCATGCAAGATGTAAGACGGTCTCTCCTGGGCTCGACCTAATTTCTGTAGTTGACCGTAATAATCCTCACTTTGCCATTGTTCCAACATGGCAGGTTCCCGGGCGGGTAAATTACCCCGCATAGGAAAGTCAGTCACAGGTAGCTGCAATGACTCTTGATAGGTTGATTCCTTTTCCACTTCGACTCCTCCTCACATAGCATAGACATAAAAAAACTCGCCCCCAAAAAAGGGACGAGAAAGCCGCGGTACCACCCTAGTTAAGACAGGCAAAAAGCTGTCTTCGCTCATTGGCGATAACGGTGCCACCGACACAGCTTACTTTGGGCTCCCATTTCAGCTGGCAACTCCCGGGTGATCTTCCGTCGCTATTCTTGGCATCCGTTTTCACCTATCCGGACTCTCTAAAGCCAATTCTAGTTCGTACTGTCCCGTTCATTGTCTTTCCATTTTCCATATTATCGTTATTATACCCAAGGGATCTAGATACGTCAACTGCGGCAGGCTGGGCCCTGTTCCTATTCTTCCGAGGTTGTGCTCGTTTCCATTGCGTCAACTTGTAAAGCCGCCTTGGCGATTTCGCGATACGGCTTAGTAGCCCCAGGTCTAGCATCCTCGTCGACCAAGACATTCCAGATCGTTTCCATGGTCAAGCGGATCTTCTCTTGTAATTGACGCTCGGCCCGTTCGGTCTTCTGCAACCTCTCCTCTGCTTCGGCTAAGAGTTGTTGCGCCTTGAGGCGTGCCTCAACCATGATTCGTTCCGCTTCGGATTGAGCAACATTGACCACATTATCTGCCTCTTGCCGGGCTACCGTCTTCGCTTCCTGCACCGTTTGCTTTGTCAAGGAGATCAGATCCAAGATGTCTTGCTCCTGATTCCCCTGTCCTTCTAGTTTTTCCCGGAGGGTCTTGACTTCCTCATGTAACTTGCGATTTTCTTGATACACCGTTTCGTACTTACTGACGATATTGGCCAAGAAATCATCGACCTCTTCCGGATCATATCCCTTAAAGGTCCGCTTAAACTCGGCGTTATGGATATCCATAGGTTTGAGCATTTCGGTTACCTCCTTCAGTAATAGCGATGTAACACAATACTGGTACGTCCCTTACGAGTTGTACCTCCTACTTCAGACACAACCACGCGCCCCCGCCCACGAATGGAAAGAACATCTCCTTCAGAAATGGATAAGGCAGGATTTGACACAGGTTTCCAGTTTAACTTCACCCGTTCACCCTTGATTTCCCGGACCATTTTGGCACGAGACGTCCCATATCCTTCCGCCGCGACGGCGTCAAGACGCAAGGAAGCAACTGTACCCCTAATCTCCTTGGTGCGTTCTGGTTCTACTGCAAGTTGCTCTTCATCAATCTCTGTTAAGGTGATGGAGACCTTACCGACCTGTGTCCAATGACTAAGTAGATAGTCTGCCACTTCCGCTGCAACAATCACCTGGCAGCCACCTTCGAGAACTAGAATGTCACCTGTTTTCCCACGTTTCAGACCTGTGCCCAAAATGGAGCCTAAGTAATCACTGTGCTTGACCTCTTGAAAGGAAAAATTCCCTTTGGCTTCCAGCACTCGCAAGGAAGATGGGATCGTTTCTACTAAGTAAAAACCAGGATAGATCACAAGACGGGCCCTTTCCGCCTTCTTATAACCACCCTGCTGCAAAAAGCCTACTTCAGGAATGCCAGCCAAGACACTGAGGGCCACTTTCCGCTCGTAAGGATCAAAAAAGTCGGTTCGTTGGGGGCGATTTGATTCCCAGGCTTGACGAGCCAAGTCAAGGACATGCCGACCTAGAGTCTGCTCATTCTCACCTTTCAAATGCCCAAGTAGTTGCTCTTTGTTCAAGGTACAATCAATCCTTCCTTAGCAAAACCTACAGCATCACTAGAAACAAAATCCGCCTTAACAGGGAATAAGCCATCCTCAGCACGAAAAACATCACCAGTGGAGAAAGATCAAGGTTACCCAGAGGAGGAACAATTCCTCTGAAGGGTCGGACCACAGGATTTGTGATGGCATGGATGAACTGAATGATGGGATGTGAATAGTCTACATTGGGGAACCAGGTCAACAAAAATCTAGCGATCAGAATCCAGGTATAAAGTTCAAACAAAAGATCAGCCAGGGCTATGATCCGCACGTTCAATCACTCGCCTTCACTTTTGATCAACTCAAAAAAATCGGATTCCAAATCCCCTTCAATCACGACAGATGCGGGGGTAAAACAAAAAATCGTCTCACCAAGCTTCCGCATATTACCCTCCAAGGCGTATGTAGTACCGCTCATGAAGTCCACAATCCGCTGGGCCTCCCGTTTATCAACGAGATGGAGGCGCAGGATCAAGGAACGGCGTCCTCTCAAATGACCGACGTACTCCTTCACATCTTCGTAGTTACGAGGCTCCATAATCAACATCTTATTCTGGGTAGCATGCCCTCCACTTAAGCCAACCAAGGCAGGCTTACTTCTCAGAGGTTCTTCACTCTGTCTCTTACTACGCTCCCGCCTTAAGGGCACCACTTCCTCTTCAACAAAATCGGGTGCCCTTTCCAAATTCTCTTCTTCGTAGTCTTCAGTCACACCTAGAAAAACCTTCAACTTGTGGACAAAACCACTCATACCTAATCCCCCTTCGAGAAGAGAGCCGAGCCAATTCGAACTAAAGTGGCTCCCTCTTCGATCGCTACTTCAAAGTCATTCGTCATACCCATGGACAAGATGTCCCAACTCACGCCCAAATCACGCTGCAGTTTCTCGTATAGCAGCCTTGTTTCACGGAAAAACAGTCTAGTTTCCTCGGCTTCAATCAAAGGAGCCATGGTCATCAATCCTCTGACACGCAGGTTAGCACATTCCTCCAACAAGCGCTCGGCAAAGCCACCTGCATCCGTGGAGGCCAGACCCGTCTTGCTATCTTCACCAGACACATTCACCTGGATTAAGACATCTTGGATCTTACCCCAGTGTTTGGCCCTAGCATCGAGGGCCTCTGCCAAGTTCCAACGGTCCAAGGAATGGATCAATGCCACTTGTTCTAAATAACGTACTTTATTTGTCTGAAGCCTACCGATAAAATGCCACTCCGCCTCTGGAAAACGCTCCAGACGCGCTCTGGCGTTTTGCACCCGGTTTTCACCTAGAACCAGTAAACCTGCGTCGATCAGTTGCTGTACATCTTCATCAGGCGCATATTTCGTAACTCCCAACAATTGAATATCCTGCTCGCTCCGGCCGCTCACTCGAGCTGCCTGCGAGATTCGAGCTTGTACACTCGCCAAATTCTCTCGAATAGTCATTATTTCCACCTTATCATTCATATTCCTGCTTTACGAAACCACATGAAGTAGGATCACCAGAGCACCAATGGCCCATGTATAATAAGAAAACCAAACCAGTTTACCTCTTTTTACCAGATCGAGGAGGAAGTGGATGGCAACATAGCCAGTTAAGGCCGCGGCAACAAATCCAGCGCCCATGACACCCCAGCCAATTTGCGCTGCACCAGAAAAAAGATCGCCAATGGATAAGACCAAGGCTCCCAAAATGGCAGGAATAGCCAGCAAAAAAGAGAAGCGCGCCGCACTCTCCCGATCAAGTCCACGGACTAATCCAGCTGCGATGGTTGTGCCAGAGCGAGAAATGCCAGGAACCATAGCAACCGCTTGACCTAGGCCGATCAAAACCGCATCCTTGAGAGTCATCGTTTCCAATCGCTGTTTGGCCCCGCTTAGACGCTCCGTCAGATACAAAATCGTCCCAGTTGCCAGAAGCATAAAACCAACAAAAAGACTACTACTGAAGAGCCCCTCGATTTGATCCTTAAAGAGCAGAGCGGCTAGAACGGCGGGAATAGTGCCCAGCACCAGGGCAAGGAGCAAGCGCGATCCTGGATCCTGCTCCATTTGCTGCTTGGCATCCTTCGGATTCTGCAACAAGGCCAAAAAAGAGCGGAACAACAGTAGCACTTCACTGCGAAACACCACCAGCACCGCCAGTAAGGTTCCCACATGAACCATCACTTCAAAGATGAGCGAAGGTTCTTGGACCTTGAACAGCCGCGAGAATAGGACGAGATGGCCAGAAGAGCTCACTGGTAGAAACTCTGTGAGACCTTGAATAATGCCGAGTATGATTGCTTGAATTGTGGTCACATTCCCACTCCTTCCGAGTATCCCTATGTATTCTTGTTTCGAGGCCGGATTCCTGCCCAGCTCCAAGCGAGGTGGGCCAGATTATCTAAGAGAGGTAGTGTGGCCAAGGCTGTGATGACATTGAACAGAGTATGGGCATGAGCCACCTGCCGACCAGGATCGCTAGACAGGAGCTCCACAAGGCGCAAGAAGAAGGGAAAGAGGGGAAGTACGATGAGTACACCCGCCACATTGAACAGAAAATCCCCCCAAGCAGTGGCTTTACTAGCGCGGCTGCGACCAAGACTGGCCACGAGTGTTGTGATAACAGTCCCCACGTTGCTCCCAAGAGCTACACCCACTGCCGCAGAAAGGGTTAGGAGCTTTCCGCCAGCAAGGCCCACTACTAAGCTCGTCACTGCACCACTTGATTGTACCATACCGGTTAGGATCGCTCCCACCGCGCAGGCCCGCCACGGAGTACCAGTGAGCTCGAGCAATATCCTTTGAACGGAAGAAAGGCGCAAAAGCGGAGTGAGAACCCTTGTGGTGTAGGCTAGCCCAAAGAAAAGGGCTCCCAGGCTGAAAACAGCCTTGCCGAGAGCTGGACGCTTTACTACATACATGAGAAAGAGACCCAGAAAAAGCAGGGGGATAGCGGTTTGCTCGATTGGAAGAGCCACAATTTGTGCAGTCAGAGTGGTACCAATGTTGGCCCCTAGAATGACGCCCAAGGCTTGGGGTACAGCCAAGACGCCACTATCAACCAAGACAACCATGGTTGAGTTTACGATGCTACTGCTCTGGACTAAGGAGGTTGTCACAAATCCAGTGAAGAGGCTTTTGGGCTTGGTGGAGGTGAACTTGGTCAAATAGGCGCGCAAACGAAAGCCGAAAATGCTAGACATGGTGTCACCAAGCATTTGCAGGGCTAACAGGAAGATGCTCATTCCCAAGGCAAAATTGATCACAAACAGAAAGATTCTCATACATCACACTATGAGAATCTCTTTGTATTTAGAATTGGTCCAAGCGAATGATGGAACCTGGCTGTAAGTGGGGCAACAGATAGTGGTTTGGATCCGTGCTCAAAACCCGCACAACCTTGGCCCGAAATCCCTCCAGTTGTTCCACTTCTAAATCTAGGCCGGCTAGCTGCAGGAGCATCGTAGCGGAAGGCTCTGCATCCATCCCAGCCAAGACATCCTCCAAGGGGAGTACAGTGTAAAGAAGCATCACTGAAGACCTCCCCCGCCTTCAGGCCTCTTCGTCATTTGAGAAAGGCGGCTTAGGGCTGTAGCTAAGCCACCTACCTCATTGATCAACCCGGCGCGCACAGCCTCTTCTCCCACCAGCACTGTACCAACATCGCGAACCAACTCCCCTGTCCGAAACATCATATCTCGGAGTACTTCCTTGCGGATTCTGGAGTGCTGGACGATAAAGCGAATGACGCGATCTTGCATTTTATCCAAGTATTCATACGTCTGTGGTACACCGATGACCAAACCACTGAGGCGAATGGGATGAATTGTCATGGTTGCGGTTTCGGAAATAAGAGAGTAGTCCGCTGCTACCGCAATGGGAGCACCAATGGAGTGACCGCCACCTAGAACCAATGAAACCGTGGGGGTTTCCATCGTCTTCAGCATTTCTGCAATGGCCAAACCAGCCTCGATATCACCTCCTACGGTGTTGAGTACCACAAGTAGCCCTTTGATCTTGGGGTTTTGCTCAATTGCAACTAACTGTGGAATCACATGTTCATACTTGGTGGTCTTATTGCGTGGCGGCAAGACCATATGCCCCTCAATCTGGCCAATGATACTCAAACAATGAAAGGGCTGGGCCTCCGCGTCAGGAGCCTGAGGTGCAGTGATCTGACCAAGTTCTTTTATCGACTTGATTGCGTTTTCCTCGGGCTCTACGGCCTCATCCTGGGTTTCCTGTTCGTATTGCTCCAACACAAAGCTCCCTCCTTCCCTACCAAGTAGTATGGTACGAAAAGAGGGAGCTTAAACCTATCTGGTTA
>JAAYOK010000130.1 GCA_012520355.1 Bacillota bacterium
CCCTTCGGTCGGACTTCTCTTTTCTTTTGTCCTGAAATGGGTTGTTTATTAATTTCTAGCTACATCGTACCATACTTAAAGATGCAATGCAACCATCTCTGCCAAACTTAGGCCAAATTCTCTGACGAATTTGCCGCAGGAACCAGGTGGCAAGCTACGAAGTGCCCATCACCGGTATCAACAAAGGCAGGATCTTCTACCTTACAGATGTCCATAGCCTTCGGGCATCTCGTGTGGAAACGGCAACCACTCGGTGGGTTAATCGGGCTCGGCACATCACCTTTGAGCAAAATCCGCTCTTTCTTAATGGTGGGATCGGCTTCAGGAATCGCCGAAAGGAGCGCCTGGGTATAGGGATGCTTCGGATTTTTGTACAGTTCTGTCTTCCGTGTGAGCTCCACAATCTTACCGAGATACATAACAGCCACCCGATCAGAGATATGCTTCACAACACTTAAGTCGTGGGCAATAAAGAGATAGGTGAGGCCAAATTCTTCCTGTAGATCTTGGAGCAAGTTAATGACCTGGGCCTGAATGGAAACGTCCAGGGCAGAAACGGGCTCGTCACAGATAATCAGGCGAGGATTCACAGCTAGAGCCCGGGCGATTCCAATTCTCTGCCGCTGTCCACCGGAGAACTCATGGGGGAAGCGTCTGGCATGGAAGGCACTTAAGCCTACGGTCTCGAGAATTTCACGGACCCGTTCTTCCTTGGCTGCACCCTTAGCGATATTATGAATATGCAGGGGCTCACCAACAATGTCACCAACCGTCATCCGGGGGTTCAAGGAACCATAGGGATCCTGGAAAATAATCTGCATTTCTTTCCGCAATTCGCGGAGCTCGTCCTTGGGTAAACTCGGCACATTCTTACCGTCAAAACGGACCTCACCTGATGTGGGTTCAATCAGGCGGAGAATACAACGTCCGGCCGTTGTCTTGCCGCAACCACTCTCACCAACGAGACCGAGGGTCTCACCCTTTTCCACATCAAAGCTGATACCATCAACTGCTTTTACCGCACCAACTTGTTTGGAGAAAATGATGCCTTGACGAATCGGAAAGTGTTTAACTAGGTTCTTAACTTCCAGCAAATGTTCACGTTCTACAGCTTTAGCCATTGTTTAGCCCACCTCCTTTTGGTCAAGACTGGCTGCCTCGTTGTAATCTACAACTCTCCAGCAAACAACATGATGATTCTCTCCTACCTCAAAAGCTGGCGGTACCTTCTTCACACAAAGGTCGGTGGCAAAGGGACAACGAGGATGGAAACCGCAACCCTCAGGGAAACTGCCAGGGATCGGTACCGAACCTGGGATCGCCTGAAGTCTAGAACCATCTCCATCTAAGCGAGGTATGGAAGCCAGCAAACCAATGGTATAAGGATGCTTTGGATCCTTAAAGATAGTGTACGTATCGGCTGATTCCACAATCCTACCAGTGTACATAACCACAACTTTCTCCACGACTTCAGCAATCACACCAAGGTCATGGGTAATCATCATAATCGCTGTACCCAGCTCTTCCCGTAATTGAGCCATAAGATCAAGGATTTGGGCTTGAATCGTCACGTCGAGGGCTGTTGTTGGTTCATCCGCAATAAGCAATCTAGGATTACAGGATAAAGCCATAGCAATCATCACCCGTTGACGCATACCACCACTCATTTGGTGAGGATACTCATCAACGCGCTGTTCTGGCGAAGGAATACCAACGAGACGTAGCATTTCAATGGCCTTCTCCCGTGCGGTAGCCTTATCAAGTCCTTGGTGGAGCATAATTGCTTCGGAAATTTGATTGCCTACCGTAAAAACGGGATTCAACGAAGTCATGGGTTCTTGGAAAATCATGGAGATCTCATTACCCCGGATACTCCGCATCTCGGCTTCGGAGAATTTCAAAAGATCCTTACCTTCGAACTCGATGACCCCATCTATGATCTTGCCAGGCGGTTGGGGAATAAGTCCCATAATGGATAGGGAGGTTACGCTCTTTCCGCAGCCTGACTCGCCAACAATTCCGATGGTGCCTCCCTTGTCCAGATCAAAGCTGATACCATCAACCGCTGGAATCACACCATCATCTGTAAAAAAATGCGTTTTGAGGTTCTTCACTGACAACAATTTCTGTGTCATAACACCCTCCCTCTCTTGATGCTTCTATTTAACATGTCACCTCGAACAGTCCACAAGGATGACCTTGTCTTTCTTTTGATCACGGTGACACAAAACACCCGTGATATCCTCGGATTATTCGCCGAAAAACCCTAATCTCCTGCCAAAACCTACTGGAAATATTCGCGGTTTTTCCCTCAACTACCCAACTCAATTGCGATTTCCTCCGCGAACCGGGACCATTTGAGCACTAATCCAGACAAAGCCAGCCAGCGAACCTCAAGGGCCACGGGCTCTTTTTCCACCTGCAAATAGGTGGTCAAACGCAGGACTTGCTCCCCTGGAGTTAAGGCTAGGCTCGATGCAAGCTCTTCCGGTGCTGGCAAGATTTCCGCCTTTTGTTCCACAACTTCCAACTTGCCTCGGAGCTTGGAGGGTAACAAACTTCGTAAGGAAGTACCATCACTTTTAAGTCCAATCTGAAGTTCCGCAGGTGTAATCAGCTGTTCAAAACCGAGTAGCGAGCCTTGCCTCTGGAGTCGACTGGCCACAGAGAGGTCCACCTCTTGCCAGCGAGCAAGGGCGTTTGCCACCTCACGACCCGCCACCTTCCTGATGGTCAGTTCCCTCGGTACAGAAAGGAGCTCTTGAGAGCTTCTGGTCCGGTCTCCTTCGAGCCTGCGAGCATAGAGGCGACGCATTTCGTGCAAGGATAGGTTGGCCTCGGAGAGAATGGTTCTAACATAACGGGTAGTGGTACCTGCCTCACGTGCGAGATCCTTCACTGTCAGATAGGGATCGCCTTTGGCCAGGGCGATCACTCTTCCCTTTATCGAATCTTCCATCTACGCAAAGCCCCCTTCCCACCTGGCTTCTTACAGGACCCGCTCCAGTCTTGGCGCCTTAGTCAGTCCTGGAATTCTCCCCCGCTTGGCCACTGCTTGTCCATTGACTTCCTTGATATCCATGGTCATATCAATGGCTGAAGCACCAGAAATGAAACTACCTACACCAAAGGCATCGGCCCCGGCTTCGGCCAAGAGTCTAATCCGATCAGGATCTAAACCACCTGAAACAAAAATACGAATTTCTTCGCGACCCGCCAAATCCAATTTCGCCCGGAGTTCTCGAATCAAACCAGGTGTTACGCCCCCACGTTCGCTCGGGGTATCAAGGCGTACAGATTCAAGTCCCGTTTTTGGCGATGCAGCAAGCCTCAGGCTTTCTTCCACCTCATCTTTAAAGGTATCCACCAACATGGAGCGGACGGAATCAGCAGGCATAAACCGATGATACGCTTCCGCTGCCTCTAAGGTATCTCCTACAATTAAAAAGAGAGCATGGGGAACCGTGCCAGAGGGCTCTAGACCAGCAAGCTTCGCACCAAGGATACAGGATGCACCATCTGCACCGCCGATGATAGCGGCCCTTTCCATCACTGGGGCCACTGCTGGATGGAGATGTCTTGCGCCAAAGCACAGAACGGGCCTGCCATCTGCTGCAGTTTTGGCTTCATGGGCTGCCGTAGCCCAACCACTTGAGCTGGCCAAAATACCTAAGATCGCGGTTTCGTAGATACCGAACTTGGAATAGGGTCCATGAATCCGCATCACCACGTCTTTACCCTCAAAAGGTGTTCCTTCTTGCAGACTCCAGACTTCAAGTCCGAGATTCTCCAGTAAAACTTTGGCCTCGGCTAACCCGGCGAAGATACCTGGGCGACGACCGAAGATTTCCGCCACAACGGTGGTATCTTCCATCGCAAGTCCCTTGAGAATTTCCTTGGTTTTCACAAAGTATATGTCTGTTGTCAATCCCCTGGCAATCTCTTCATGACTGGCTGAAAAAAGTCTCGGGGTTTCCACCTTGAACTCCGCCACTTCTTGCACGGTTTCCACTTGCTTTACCATTGAGATTACTCCCTTCATGCTCCAAAAAACCGAGTTCTTAGTCGTACAATAGTCTATAGAGGTTTTGCATCATAATCACCTTGCGGACATAGGAACGGGTTTCCCCAAAGGGAATTTGCCCGGTCCGCTCATAGGAACCGTCCCAGATGTGTTCATCGAGCCAACGTCTGGCATTGGTCGGTCCCGCGTTGTAAGCCGCCAAGACGGCATAGGGTGTGGGAAAACGGTCTCTGAGATAGTTTAAGTAATAGGCACCGAGGCCGATATTGGTCTTGGGATCAAATAAATCATCAACCAAGATGGGTTGAGAGTTTTGCTTGCCTAACCAGATTGCTGTCTCCGGCATAATCTGCATCAGACCTAGGGCCCCCTTGGGTGAAACCGCTTCTGGACGAAAGCCACTTTCTACGTGGATCATGGCCGCCAAGAGAAAAGGATCAAGCCCATACTGTTCAGCAGTGGCGAAGATCAGTTCCCTATGATTAAGGGGAAAAGCACTCCTTAGAAAAAAAGGAGCACTTAGGAAAATTAGGACGATGGCCAGAAGCACAACTAAGGTAGCGCCGCGTCCCAAAACTCATTCCCCCACGAGCATCGTTAGGGGCATTAGAAGATATTCGGCTGTGGCCTCATTGGTAGCCAGCGGAATATTGTGCACATCACAAACTCGAAGTAGGGCCGTAATATCTGGCTCATGGGGCTGGGCCGTGAGGGGATCTCTAAAGAAAATTACAGCTTGAATATCTCCCCTGGCCACCATGCCCCCAATTTGCTGGTCGCCCCCGAGGGGACCCGAAAGGACAGTTGTCACAGCCAGATCCGTTGCTTCCATAATCATGCGTCCGGTGGTACCGGTGGCCACAAGTTCCATACTCTTCAGACCTTCTTGATGCTTCTTGACAAAGGCGATCAACGCCTCTTTCTTGTTATCATGGGCAATTAAGGCTAACGTCATCTAAATCTCCTTCCACAGGGCATCCACCTGTTGCCAGGTTTCTGCCAGCGAGCGATTGTTATCGATTACGACCTGTGCCCGCTTCACTTTTTCGTCTAAAGGCCACTGGCTGGCGATCCTTTCTCTTGCCGCTTGGGAGGAAAGCCCCGTTCGCTTCATCAAGCGTTCCAATTGGACTTCTGGCCGCACATAGACAACCCAGACTGCCTCCATCCACTTTTCCCAGCCTACTTCAAAAAGGAGGGGAACTTCGGCAAAGACAATCTTTCCCTGAGCTTCAGCCTTCTGGGCCCGAGCTTTCAAACGCAGTAATACCTCAGGATGAATAATTCCCTCTAAGACCTTACGTTTCTTGGCATCAGCAAAAATGATTTGACCCAATTTGCCGCGATTGATCAGACCATTTTCTTCCATCACCTCAGGGAAGTGTTCTCGGATCCGTTCCCAACCTGGCGTGTGGGGTTCCACCACCTCACGGGACAATTGGTCCGCGTCCAAGACTACGGCACCTAAAAGTCGCAAACGCTCTCCTACGGCACTTTTCCCGCTGGCAATACCGCCCGTAAGTCCAATCATCCACTTACTCCCTCTGACAGGCGGGGCAATAATGACTGGTACGACCCGCCACCTTCTTATGTTCTAAGTCTACTCCACAACGGGGACACTTTTCACCCTTTTTTCCATAAATCTGCAACCTATTTTGGAAGGAACCCTCTCGCCCATAACCGGTCCGGTAATCGCGGAGGGTTGTTCCTTGGCCCAAGATGGCTTCAGTCAAGACCTCTTGTATGGCCTGGTGTAGCCGTTTGATCTCTGCTCGTTTCAAGGACTGGGCGGTTCGTTCCGGATGAATCTGAGCCATAAAGAGGCTTTCATCCACGTAGATGTTACCAAGACCAGCGATGTGGCGTTGATCCAGGAGAAATCCTTTAATCTTGGCACTCCTGTTTTTTACCGCGTCCTCTAAAAACTGCCAAGTAAAGTCTTGGGATAAGGGTTCCACGCCTAGGGTGTCTAACCCTTTTATCTGCGTGTATTCTCCTTCCCTCACCAGATCTAAGGTGCCAAACTTGCGCACATCCTCAAAGCGTAGTTCGCCTTGGGAGCCAAAGTTAAAGATGGCCGATGTATGTTTGGCCCGGGGAATGGCTGAATCCGAATAATAGATGAGTTTCCCCGTCATGCGCAGATGGGCCACGAGTTCCAGGCCACGTTCTAGGCTAAAGATGAGGTACTTACCCCGCCTCGAGAGATCGAGAAAACTCTGACCAAGGAGCTGCTCTTGAAAGGTAGGGATCTCCATCTGCTGTACGATTCGTTCGTAGGGGACTTCCACAGCTTCAATGGGCTTATTCAAGACAACGGGTAGGAGGCTCCGCCTCACAGTCTCGACTTCTGGTAACTCAGGCATACTCTACTCCTTTGCCTCATACGCAGTCACGTCGCGCCAATTCCGTCCATAGGAGACTCCCACAACCAAGGGTACGGCTAAGGAGTAAACCCCTTCCATCTCACGCTTCACAAGACTGGCAGCCACCTCGAGCTCCCCTTCAGGCACTTCCAAGACCAGTTCGTCATGGACCTGCAAGAGTAGGCGGCTCTTGAGCTTGGCATCTTGCAGGGCTTGGTACACTTTGAGCATAGCGAGCTTAATGATATCGGCGGCGCTTCCTTGAATCGGCGTATTCATCGCGGTCCGGGCTGCGAAATTGCGCAGAGCGAAGTTGCGGCTCTTCAGATTCGGTAAATAACGGCGGCGACCAGCTAAAGTCTCTACATAACCATCTCGCTTACCCTTTTCTACCATGCTGTCTAAATAGCCCTTGACCATAGGGTAACGCAAAAAGTAGGAATCAATATAGGCTTGGGCTTCAGCCCGGGTTAAATGAATCCCCTTGGCTAGGCCAAAACTGGAAATCCCGTAGATGATCCCAAAGTTGATGGCTTTGGCTGCATTTCTTTGTTCCGCCGTGACTTCATGGAGGGGTAGACCAAATACTTCGGCTGCAGTCTGGGCATGAATATCCTGACCGCTCAAAAACGCTCCTTGAAGTACTTCATCCCCAGAGAGATGGGCCAAAAGGCGCAGCTCAATTTGGGAATAGTCCGCCATTAAAAGCACATGGCCTTCTGGCGCCACAAAGGCTGCCCGAATGCGCCGTCCCTCGCTGGAGCGAACTGGAATATTTTGCAAATTGGGCTGCGTACTCGAAAGGCGCCCGGTAGCGGTCACCGTTTGGTTAAAGGTGGTATGAATCCGCTTTGTAACGGGAGAGATAAGATCTTTCAGTGAATCCGTGTAGGTGGACTTTAACTTGGCCACCTGCCGATACTCCAAGACACTGGCGACTATGGGATGGTCACTCAGCTCTTC
>JAAYOK010000131.1 GCA_012520355.1 Bacillota bacterium
AATAGCTGTTTTGCGTTATGTTTATACATGATTTATCAGCTCCAGGTGCAAAGTTATTTCAAGAAAACAACGATTTCTTGATACTATTATAACACAAAAAGAGCTGTAAATCCAGGATTCATCGGTGTTTATCTATTGTTCAGCAACCCCTATTGTAGAAAACGACCCAAGGGTGAACGTCGAGGGGAATTCCGTATTGGTGACCTTGATATTGGAGAGCTTCCCAAGGTGCCTGTACATAATCGTCTACAGCAATGGAGCGGCTGGCCAACTCATCTTCGAGGGGCAGCAGCATACCCTGGTTAGCGTAGGCGGGGACATGCGTTGTGTGCATGATAGCTACGTCAGGTCCGATTCCTCCGGCAACAGAGGTGAGCAGGCGGTTATAATAGTCATCCCATGTTACACCGCTAACTTCGATTTTAATGTGGGGGTGGCTCTCATTGAACTTTTCTACCATGGCGGCCATGAAGTCGCCATCGCCACCGCTGAAGTTATTCCAGAACGAAACCACTGTTTGAGCACTAGCCATTTGAACAGGAACGACCAACAATGCTAGAAGCAAAGTAAAAACTACGTATTTTCTCATCATTTTCCTCCTTTTTGTAAGTCCAGACTTGCGCTACAACATCCAGCAACGGTTTCTTGTCAGGCATCATCCTTTCTGTTTGGCTGTTGTTTGCCTTTCTACAAGCTCTACAGGCAATCGAAGAACTTCTGGCTTGACGCCAGTTCGATTCAAGAAGTTGGTCAAAAAACCCACAGCCTCCAGTGCTAGTTGGTGCTTCGGAATGCGAATCGTTGTCAAGGCGGGGCGATGGGAGTGGGCCCATTCGATGTCATCGATCCCAATAACCCCCACATCATCCGGGACAAGGAGTCCCCTTTGTTGAGCAATGTTAAGGATACCGAAGGCGGTTAAGTCATTGACAGCCACTACTCCAAATGGCGTTTTGATTTTTTCGAGGATCTTCTCGCCGATGACTTCTCCCGCCGTAATGTCGGACGTACCACGGGCCCGATAATGGATCTCACGCTGAAGAAGAATATCACTATACTTCTTCTTACACTCGGTGAAAGCTTCCACCCGTTCAGAGAATACCGGGTTCTGCTTCTCGCCATCGAGACGTGTGTCTGCCATGACGATCTGCCTGTAATTACACTTATAGAGGTAATCAACGGCCTGGGAGACCGCTGCTTCGTTATCCACGTAGATTTGGTGCAGGTCTTCCGCATCTTGTATGTACGGTTCAATCGCTGCTACCGGGAGTTTACTGGCCCTTAGGGTGCGGAGTAGAGGATCGGGAATCGTGCCCCAGGTGACAACGCCGCTTACGCTATCATGAATTAACTCTGTGATTAGCGAAAGATTACTGTTGTTCACAGCGATGTAGGAAAGGTAGAAACCTTGATTACTGACTTCATATTGGATGTAATGCATGAGTTCACCAAAAAAGGGATGGGAGAAAAATCCTTCTTCTCCATCGGTTCGCCCTTCGTACAGTGAGAGAAACAAAATCAGAGGTCGCCTCTTCCCCAAACTAAGATTTC
>JAAYOK010000132.1 GCA_012520355.1 Bacillota bacterium
TAGGCTCAACAGCGCGATCGGAACACTGCCGCGTCCTTCACCAAACAAGTCTACCGTTCCAGTAATGGGGATCTCAAAGGATCTGGCTTCTTTGCGCGCCTCATAAACCACCTCAGAGATATGCTGCAAGGAAGTGAGATTCAGATCCCCCAAAAGCCAGCCATAGAGGCCGACTCCAAAAACCACAATGCCCAAGACAAGTAGGACAAGGGATATCGTTTTTCGATGACTCACATTACCACCTCAAACATAGTAGAGGGGGAGGTAAACTCCCCCCAATGATAACTTAACTTTTAATTCTAGAAGTCTTCCAAGATCTCCTCTACGGTCTGTGCTAGTGTATCCAGGGTTGCCTGAACAGGTGCACCTTCGTTGAAGATCAGGGCCAAAGCGTGACGCCATTCGGTTGCGATGGAGTCGTATGCTGGGTGCAAGTTACGAGGGTTAATCCAGCCAGCCATGGAAACGATGTTGGCCATTGCAGGTTTGCGCTCGAGGTACTCGGCATACTCAGGAGTGTCCATTACGCTTTGACGTGTTGGGAAATAACCGGTTTTGTCAGCCCAGTAAAGGTTCATTTCTGGACTGGCCATGAACATCATGAACTGCCAAGCAGCGTTCTTTTGTCTCTGGGTTGCAACTGCAGGAATCAGAATGGTTGCGCCGCCAACTTCACTCTTGAAGCTAACGCCATCTTCGCCACCTGGTAGCCAAGCCATGCCAACTTCAAAGTCGCTGTTGTCTACATAGGTGTCATAGAGGGAACTGGTATGGAATACGCTGAAAGCTCCGCCATCCCAGAAGAGTTGTCTCATATTAGGAGATGCGCCTGTGCCATAGGCATAGTAAGCATAACCCTTGTCGATCCATTCTTTCATCTTGGTGGTCACATAAACGGATGCTTCACCATTAAGGTCTGTGCTGAAACCGTCTTCGAGGATAACCTCAACACCATTGTTCATAAATAGTGTCTCATAGTACCAGTAGTCCCAGCCACCAAAGACTGTTCCGTAACGAGCAGTTGTACCATCTTCGTTGAAAACGGTAGCCTTCTCTAAGAAAGCTTCAAACTCGTCAAATGTCTTAGGCATTTCGATGCCTTCGGCTTTGGCCATGTCTTCGTTGTAGTACATAACTTGGGTCGAAATGAGGTAAGGAAGTACGATTTGCTTGCCATTATAGCTTGTGGCAGCGATGAGACCTTCACCAAAGTCTGCAACATCAAAGTTGTAGGCTTCAATATAAGGATCCAAGATCTCTGTAATACCGGCTGCACCATAGCTCGGTGGATAGGATGTGTTAGCTGTAGCCAGAGCAGGTACTTCACCAGAAGCTACTGCGGCGATCAATTGGGTATTGATCTCAGTGTAGCTACCAATGTAGATAGGCTCTACAGTAATGAGAGGATGTTGCTCGTTGAAACGGTCAACCATGTAATTCAAATACTCATGCAACTGGTCTTCATGGGCATGCCACCATTGAATGGTGATAGGTTCAGTAACATCATAGCGCGATGTATCTGCTGCTGCAACACCCACTACAGATAGCATCATGACAACTGCAAGAATCAAACTAAGGCGTTTTTTCATTGAGTATTACCTCCTACTATTTGTCTGTTGCATCGCTTCAAAGCACAAGCACGTTTTCATTTGCTCACACAACAACTATCGTCTGAGCCATTAACCACCTCCCTTAATGGCAAAAATCCGTTCTGCTTTTGGGGGAGGCCCACAGGACTCCCGCAAGACCAATTCCATGGGCAAGGTCTTGCTCACAAAACTTTCGTTCCTACCCGCAAGTTCGTCCACGAGAATGGTTGCTGCTGCTTTGCCAATCTCATACGTGGGACAGTTAACAGTGGTAATCGCGGGTTCAAGGTTAGCGGAGATCCCTATATTGTCAAAGCCCATAATGGACAAATCCTCACCAACCACTCGTCCTGCCACTCTGGCTGCCCGAGACAAATCTGCAGCGGCCAAATCGTTGAGGCAGATCACAGCTGTCATCTGCGGCGATTTTTCAAGAAACTCAACCAACTCCGCCATGACCTCCTGTTCATGTTCCCTAGAACGGTCCTCTAAATAAACATACCGATGGTCCTCAAGGTCGGCGAGAATCATAGCTCGGTCAACGACCAGACCATGATCGCTCATAGCATCGCGATAGCCCTGGATCCGTTCATGCAAAGAAGCCATAAAACCGGGATGTTTGGTCACAAGCCCAATGTTTTGATGCCCTAGACCAATAAGGTGGGAGGTGGCATCGTATCCGCCCTGGTAGTTATTGGCTTCCACATAATGCGATTTCATGTACGGGTAATGCCTAGTCATGACCAAGGGGATGTTCTGCCGCTGCAGTTCAAAGATCCAGGGATTATAATAGTCCGCTGCTGTAGCATGAATGATTACACCTAAACATCCCTGCTCCAAGATGCGCTCAATATATTCCCCTTCTTTTTTCTGGCAATTGTTGGTGGCAAGGACCGACACACTATGCCCATGATGAAAGAGTACTTCCTGAGCGCCAGTGACAATCCTTCCGGTGAAGCTGGTGGTTAAATATGGAACTATAATTTGAATGTTCCCATGTACCTGGGCCAAGCGGGCCTTGTTATCAGCCACAAAGGTTCCTCGACCATGGAAGCGGTCGATCAATCCAGCATTTTCCAGCGCAACTAAGGCATGACGAATGGTTGCACGACTTACGCCATAGTGTGCAGCCAACTCAATTTCTGTCCCGAGTTTGTCGCCTGGGACCAAATTCGAGCGAACAATGTCCACTTGAATTTTTCGGGCCACTTCTTCGTACAGATTCGTTGAACTTTTGCCTGCTTGACTTTTTTCCCTCATGGCACTAACACTACTCTCATACACTCACTTAGTAAGGTTTTCTTGAAATTAACAATACCATCTTCAGCGAGGTATGTCAATGTTAAAAGGACTGACCTTTGAGGCCAAGTGGCCCTACATCTCTCCTAGGCTAGACCTTCTCCAACCAGCTAATGCGAAAAGAGTCTAGAGATCAGGAGCCCAGATCAACTTTTCGCAAAAGGAAAAGCGACAAGGTCCTTTTTGGGACTTTGTCGCTTTTTAAAACTGAATTACTTATTTATATTGTAAAACGCATTTTTGCCTGGGTACACAGAGGTAAAATCTAGCTCCTCTTCAATCCGTAGCAACTGGTTATACTTGGCAACCCGATCCGTTCTGCTTGGTGCACCGGTCTTGATTTGGCCAGCGTTGGTAGCAACAGCCAAGTCAGCGATTGTGGTGTCTTCGGTTTCACCTGAGCGGTGGGAAATCACTGCTGTATACCCTGCCCTCTTCGCCATTTCAATGGCTTCGAGTGTTTCAGTGAGGGTACCGATTTGGTTCACCTTAATCAAGATGGAGTTGGCGATGTTGCGCTCAATACCGGTCTTTAAGCGTTCTGTGTTGGTAACGAAGAGGTCGTCACCTACGAGCTGAACCTTGTCACCGATGGCGTCAGTGAGCTTCTTCCAACCATCCCACTCATCTTCACTCAAGGCGTCTTCAATGGAGATAATTGGGTATTTTTCTACAAGCCCCTTGTAGAACTCCACCATTTCGTCGGTGTCAAGGACTCTTCCTTCACCTGCGAGATGGTATTTGCCATCTTTAAAGAGCTCAGTTGCTGCAACGTCTAATGCAATAAAGGCATCGACGCCTGGCTGATAACCGGCTTTTTCAATGGCTTCAATAATGACCTGAATCGCTTCTTCGTTGGACTGGAGGTTTGGTGCAAAGCCACCTTCATCACCTACTGCGGTATTCAGACCTCTACCCTTGAGAACAGCCTTCAGGCTATGGAAAACTTCAGCACCCATTCTGAGGGCTTCTTTGAAGCTTTTCGCGCCAACGGGCATGACCATGAATTCTTGGATATCCACGTTATTATCTGCATGGGCCCCACCATTGAGGATATTCATCATGGGTACAGGTAAGTTTGTGGAAGCCACGCCACCAACATAGCGGTAGAGTGGAAGTCCGAGATAGTTAGCTGCCGCATGGGCACAGGCCAAGGATACGCCTAAAATCGCGTTGGCACCCAATTTGCCTTTGTTTGGAGTTCCATCAAGTTCAATCATGATTTGGTCAATGGCCACTTGGTCCATGACGTTGAGGCCAATAAGTTCTGGAGCAATAATCTCCTCCACGTTCTCAACGGCGGTTTCAACACCTTTGCCCAAGTAACGTCCCTTGTCACCATCACGCAATTCCACAGCCTCAAAGGCACCTGTGGAAGCGCCAGAAGGCACCATGGCTCTTCCTGTTGTTCCATCGGCTAGAAAAACTTCAACTTCAACTGTGGGATTACCTCTAGAATCGAGAACCTCCCGTGCTAGTATACCATCAATAATCATTTGCTTTCCTCCTTCACAATGATGCTCTCGCCAGTCATCTCGGCGGGCTTGGGTATCTCCATCAAATCCAGAAGCGAAGGCGCTAAATCCGCCAAAATACCGGATTTGAGAGTATATCCTTCTGGGGCGTTAAAGAGCCAAACGGGAACCAAGTTCGTGGTGTGGGCTGTATGGGGTTCCGCCGAGCGTGGATCCACCATCTGCTCGCAATTGCCGTGGTCGGCAGTGATAATGGCCATGCCACCTTGTTCTTTAATCGCCTGCAATACTTGTCCTAGGCCTTCGTCCACCGCTTCAACCGCCTTAACGGCTGCCTCAAACACCCCTGTATGTCCTACCATATCGCAGTTTGCGTAGTTCAGGACCACCAAATCAAAATGGCCCTTCTTAATCTCTGCCACAACCGCCTTTGTCACCTCAGGTGCACTCATCTCGGGCTTGAGGTCATAGGTGGCCACAGAGGGAGACGGAATCAAGATTCTCTCTTCTCCAGGGTTGGGTTTTTCGACCCCGCCGTTGAAGAAGAAGGTTACATGGGCATACTTCTCCGTTTCGGCGATGCGAAGTTGTGTTTTGCCTAAGCTACCTAGGTACTCACCCAAGGTATTCCGTAGGTCTTGGGGATCAAAGGCGTAAGGTACAGTTAGTTCGGCATCGTACTGCGTCATGGTGGCGTAGTGGATGTCGAGCTTTTGCCCCCGGTCAAAGCCATCGAAGACATCATTCACGAGGGCCCAACTGATTTCCCGTGCCCGATCTGCCCGGAAGTTAAAGAAGAAGACGCTATCTCCATTCCGAATGGGACCAATAGGCTGACCATCACGGGTGATGACGGTGGGAATCACGAACTCATCGGTCTCCCCAAGGTCATACGCCGTTTGAATGGCGGTCGCACTATCTGTGCTCGTACGTCCTTCCCCTTGCAGGGCTTGATAGGCTTTCTGCACCCGTTCCCAACGTTTATCCCGATCCATGGCATAGTAACGGCCAGAGATGGAAGCAATCTCGCCCACACCAATCTTTGTGAGCTGAGCTTCTAGGGCTGCTAGGTACTCATGGGCGCTACTGGGAGGTACATCTCGTCCATCGAGAAAGGCGTGGATAAACACCTGCTCTAATCCAAAATCCTTCGCCATCTGTACCAAGGCATACAGGTGGTCTGTATGACTATGAACACCGCCTGGGGAGACGAGCCCCATCAAGTGGAGTGCCCCTCCCTGCTTCTTGGCATGTTCCATACTTGCTCTTAGGGTCGGATTGGCAAAAAACTCGCCATCGCGAATGGACTTGGAGATGCGGACCACGTCTTGATACACAATGCGACCTGCCCCAAGATTTAGGTGACCTACATTCGAATCACCCATTTGACCATCCATTAACCCAACACTCTCGCCAGAGGCAGAAAGATGGGCCTCAGGACAATTGCTTCTCAACCAATCTACAGTTGGTGTCTTGGCTGCTTTTGTAGCATTTCCTTCTACCTTATCGCTGAGACCGAAGCCGTCAAGGACAATTAATGCTGTTGGTTTTTTCATCGTTTCACTCACCTTTTCGGTTCCCTAGTACTTGATAATACCAACAAAATCCTTGACGTTGAGACTTGCTCCGCCTACTAACGCTCCATCGATTTCTGGTTGATCCATAAACTCCTTGATATTACCAGGTTTTACGCTGCCACCGTATTGAATCCGTACTTTTCCGGCGAGCTCAGCACCGAAGAGTTTGGCGAGGGCTTCGCGGATGGATGCAATGACTTGGTTGGCGTCTTCGCCATTCGACGTTTCGCCGGTACCAATGGCCCAAATCGGCTCATAGGCAACAACGACTTGCTCAATTTGCTCAGCGCTTACATCTTTGAGGCCCAAGGTGGTCTGGCTCACCACAATCTCCTCGGTTTCCCCTGCTTTACGCTGCTCGAGCGTTTCGCCGACACAGAGAATGGGCTTCAAACCAACTTCTAAGGCTTTGAGAACCTTCTTGTTGATGAGTTCATCCTCTTCCTTAAAAATCTCTCTCCGTTCAGAGTGGCCTAGGATTACGTACTCGCAACCCACATCTTCTAACATCGATGCAGATATCTCTCCTGTAAAAGCCCCTTGATCAGCATAGTACATGTTCTGAGCACCGAGTTTGACCTTCTTAAGGCCCAAGGCACTCAAGGCTGACAAACTGGTGAATGGTGCACAAATCACAACTTCCACGGCACTGTCGGCAACGAGCTCATCGAGCTCCCGAACCATCTCTACCGCTTCACCAACATTTTTGTGCATCTTCCAGTTGCCTGCAATAATTGGGGTACGCATAATATCACCTCTATTTATCGTTTAGCGCGGCTACTCCAGGTAAAACCTTACCTTCTAAGAATTCCAAGGAAGCGCCGCCACCAGTTGAAACATGAGTCATCTGGGCTGCAAGACCCATCTGCTCAACAGCCGCCGCAGAATCTCCACCGCCAATGATGGAAATTGCGGAAGAATCAGCCAAAGCTTGAGCTAAACCTCGGGTTCCTGCTGCAAAAGCTTCCATTTCAAAAACACCCATGGGGCCGTTCCAGACCACGGTTCCTGCTTTCTTCACAACCTCACTAAAGAGTTCTGTTGTTTTCGGACCCGAATCTAAGCCTTCCCAATCAGCGGGCATCTCTTGATAACCCACAACCTTATGTTCTGTATCTTCAGCACGCTCACGACCTACTACGATATCCACAGGGAAGAGGAGTTCAACACCCTTCTCCTTGGCTTTCTTGATAATATCCAAGCAGAAATCGAGTCTGTCTGGATCCAGAAGGGAATTTCCGATCTCAAAGCCCTGGGCCTTGAAGAAGGTGTAGGCCATGCCACCACCAATGATCAGGGTATCAGCCTTGTCCAGTAGTGCTTCGATGACACCAATCTTATCTTTAACTTTGGCGCCGCCTAAAATAGCGACAAAAGGACGCTTCGGATTATCCAGGGCACCGCCTAAGAACTCCAGCTCTTTTTCCATGAGGAAACCAGAAACCGCTGGCAAGTAGTGGGCCACTCCCGTTGTGGAAGCATGGGCTCTGTGTGCTGTACCAAAGGCATCGTTCACAAAGATATCTCCCAGGGAAGCCAGGGCTTTGGCGAACTCTGGATCATTTTTTTCTTCTTCTGCATAGAATCTTACATTTTCCAGAACCAAGACGTCCCCGTCTTCCAGGGCATCTACAGCTTTCTTAACCTCTGGACCTATGCAATCATCGACTTTTTGTACGGGTTTCCCTAAAAGTTCGCCAAGACGCTTGGCAATTGGATCGAGGCGCATGGTTTCGTTGACCTGACCCTTAGGACGACCAAAGTGGGACATCAGGATGACTCTGCCGCCTTGGTCGGCAAGATGTTGAATGCTGGGCAGAGCAGCCCGAATTCGCTTGTCATCGGTAATGACACCATTTTGCATGGGCACATTAAAGTCAACACGCATTAACACCCGTTGTCCTTTTACATTCACATCGGCAATTGTTTTCTTTGGCATAAAGATCCTCCTCATCATCGAGATGGGCGCAACCCATCGGTTGCATACTGCAGACGATCCCCCCAAAAAGCGGGGGGATCTCAGTATAGTTCTTACTTCTTAGAATCCATGTAGCGGATGAGGTCAACAACTCTCATGGAGTAACCCCACTCATTGTCATACCAAGCTACTACCTTGAGCATATTCTCGCCCATGGCCTTGGTCAGAGCAGCGTCTACGATGGAAGAATTGTCGTTGCCTTTGAAGTCGCAAGATACAAGGGGTGCCTCTTCGTAAGCAAGAATTCCCTTGAGCTCACCTTCAGCCGCCTTCTTGAGCTCAGCGTTAGCCTCTTCGGCTGTCACTGGTTTTTCTGTTTCCACAACTAGGTCTACAACACTAACTGTGGAAGTAGGAACACGCATGGCAAAGCCGTCAAGTTTGCCTTTTAGCTCTGGCAGAACCAAGCCAACTGCTGCTGCTGCACCAGTGGTGGTAGGAACAATGTTCTCTGCAGCTGCCCGTGCACGTCTTAAGTCGCTATGGGGCAGATCGAGAATTCTCTGGTCGGTTGTGTAAGCGTGAACGGTGGTCATCAGACCCTTTTTGATACCAAATTTGTCATTGAGAACCTTAGCAAAAGGAGCTAAGCAGTTGGTGGTGCAAGAAGCGTTGGACAAAACATGGTGCTGTGCAGGATCATACTTGTCCTCGTTAACACCCATTACAACTGTGAGGTCTTCATTCTTGGCAGGGGCGGAAATAATAACCTTCTTAGCACCTGCGTCAATATGCCATTGGGCTTGCTCCCGCTTGCGGAAGATACCTGTTGCTTCAACAACATACTCTACGCCAAGGTCTTTCCAAGGAATCAGCTTGGGATCACGTTCGGCATGAACGCGAATCTTCTTGCCATTTACAACGATGTAATCGCCATCGACGGAAACATCAGCATCGAGAGTACCGTGGTTTGTGTCGTACTTCAGCAAATGGGCCAATGTAGCCGCATCTGTCAAGTCGTTAACTGCCACAACTTCAATATTTGGGTCTTTTAAAGCTCCCCGAAATACTAGACGTCCAATCCGACCAAATCCGTTAATACCAACTTTAATGGTCACAAAAATTCCTCCTTTTATGTTATCTCTTTTATGCTCATCAGCCTCCGGGCTACCCCTTCATCGGTGATACAAACATCGCAATATCCTCGGGCCAAGACGGCCATAACAGCCCAGGCTTTACTGCGACCTCCGCCGACAGCAATCACTTGGGGGATTTTCTCCAAATCCTCTAAGCGCAAGCCCACAGAGCTTGTGTTTCGTATAATCTTCCCCCGGGCGTCAAAATAACAGCCAAAGGCCTCGCCAACGGCCCCTTCTGCTATCAGCTCCATGAGAGAGGCGTCATCAAAACCTCTCCGTCGAGCCATTTCTTCTGCGGTGCCGATCCCGTGAATCAAGACATTGGCACGGCGGCCCAGGGCGATCACCTCACGAATGCGCGGCTCGTTCATAATCTGCTCAAGGTTAGAAGGTAGAACATCCTCTGGTGCCTGCAGTTGACGATAACGGCCGCGGAGACTCTCTGCTAAGGATACGGCAATGGAGTTAGCGTGAATTCTTGCATCCTCGCCTAAACCTCCCCGAACCGGAACAACGGTAACGTCTCGGGGTAGATCTTGCCCAGAAACCGACTCAGCCACCCGAGCTAGGGTTGAACCGCCAGAGACTGCTAGAATATCGCCGTCTTTGAGAACCTCTTTTAGATAACGGGCGGTCGCCTCAGCGAGCTCCCTCTTATCAGAGACATTGGTGTCAGCGTCTCCTGGGACAATGATCATCTTTCTTACACCCAAAGCATCCGCTAGTTTGCTTTCTAGATAATCCAAGTCATGAAACTCCCGGATCATGGCCTGCAAGACCCTGAGTACTTTTTCGCCTTGGGCTGAGAGTCGAACACCGAGGGAACTTGTGACAATCAGACCCTGTGCTCGCAAAATATCCAATTCGCCTCGGATCAGCCGTTCGGAACTGTTGAGCCTCGATGCAAGATATCTGCGCCCAACCGGTGCTTCGTTTTGAATGATTTTCAACAGATTGTAGCGCTGTTCCATCACTTCACCGAGTTCAGGAACAAGTTGCTGCAAGGCAACAAGGCTATCCAGTATCGTTCACCCACTTTCTCGGGACACTCCAGGGCCCGCCGGGGTCTATTTGGTCCCGCTCCACTGCTAGGAATTCTGCTTTTCTACAGCGTTCCCTTCTATTTCTTTGTTAATACTTGGTATTTAATTTGTCAAGTTGTCGCGCCTTTTCTTGAAGCTGTCTAAAGCGATAGTTAACCCCAGATTTACTCATTTTTGGTACCATTAAATCCCCGATTTCCTGCAAAGAGGCATAGGGATTCTCCAAACGTACCCGGGCCACTTCCCGTAATTTGGGCGGTAGTTCCTCGAGCCCGATCGCGGCATCAATGGCCTGAATCGCCTCGATTTGACCCAAGGCGGCCTTCACCGTTTTGTCCACATTGGCTGTTTCGCAGTTGACCAGGCGATTGACCTGATTGCGCATGTCCTTCATAATCCGCACATTTTCGAAATGTAATAGTGCGCTATGGGCCCCCATTACGTTCAGCATGGTGACAATCTCACCACCATCCTTCAGATAGATGACGAGTGATCCCTTTCTCTGGGTGATCCCCGCCTCCATACCCAAGGATGTCATAATCGCCACGATCTTTTCCGCTAAACCACTCAGTTCCGTGGAGATTTCCAAATGATAGCCACGCTCAGGATTGGTAATGGATCCGCTACTCAAGAAAGCACCGCGCAAATAGGCCCGCCGGCAACACTTCTTACGGGGAATATCGGTCCCATCTAGGACACTCTGTTCCCGGAAATCTTGGTAGACTCGTCCCGCAAAAGCGCGACCTAAGACACGCACAGTACAGATTTGAGCCCTGCGAGAGCGTGATTTGACCACCAGAACCTGTGTGGGCAGATCGGGATAGAGACCCTTGAGCAGAAGAAGAGTCTTCCGTGCCACCAGGGGTGATGAATTATTGAAATCGAGAAACTGATTGTGGGTTCCTAACAAGAACCCTTCTAATTCGTAAAACGCGCTCAACTCCGCGATTCGACAGCAACGTGCCCCAGGAATCACGCGAGCGAGTTCCTGACGTACATCATCAGAGAAACTCATGGGGGATCACCTCCATCTTTTCCCAAAACCCAAACCCTCACACGCCAGCCTTGGATTTCCGCCTTGACAATCACTGGCGTGGTTGAATCATTGCGAAACTTGAAGTCCGTATAGGGCCAAGCGACTGCAGCATCGAGCCCATGCCGGATATAACTCGGTGCAATGGAATGGATCCGGCGTTCCACGATCTCCATGCCCGCTTCCCGCACCGCATTATACAAGGTAGTCGATGACTGGCAGATACCTCCGCCCACCCCAGGAACCACGGCCTCACCTAAGATAATGGGAGCATTTTTGTAACCCCGCTCCACAGTTCGCTCTCCCACCACCTCATTAAAGGAAAAGACCTCCCCAGGCAAGACCAGAGTGTTGTTGATCGCGGCTAGAGAAAGGCGGATATTCTCCACCCGACCAGGGCTCCCTAAAAGAGGCGTAGAGAAATCACCCAAGAGATCCGTCAGCTCCGCCAGATGCTCTGTCCGGATAAAAGGCACCACTTCAATGCCGGAGAGCTCAATTCTGGTCTTGGCCGGTGCATGAACCACGCTATGAACGATGGCGTCCAGATCAAAGTAGAGACCATTTTGATGCGGCACAATTTCTCCCGTTAGCTTCTCAATCGTGGCATTCTTGGGAGGTCGCATCTTGGCTCGGGCCATCTGTTCCACAATCACTCGAACTTCATTTTCATAGTAATACTCCATATTTTGCTCTGCCAAGTACACCTCGGAGCGGACCCCAAAGAATCTACGATGGATGGTTCGATAAAGTGTGGGAAGCCCAAATCCCAACGTCGATAGGAGTAATCCCATGGCGATAATTCTACGCATATGCACCCCCCTCCCCAATATATGCAGGGAGAGGGGGAAGTACGACACCTAGCCCGCCCGTTCACCATTTTTCGGCTTGGCGTAAAGACTCGCCAGACCCATCAGCTCCGCGGCTAAACGATGGCTGTCATGACGTACTAGGTCCTGGTGGTCTAAGAAACTACCCCGGTGGACCTTAACTCCAAGTCGCTCCAACCGTTCTTCATCAACCCGCACAGGATGGGCCCTTTCTTTAGCATACTTCCTGCTCTGAACCTCCGAGATGAGGGCCTTATTGACGACAACATAGTCCAGGATCCTCCGATGCCCGGTATGAGCTTGCAGAGCCTGAACATGATCACTAGCCGTATACCCATCCGTCTCCCCAGGCTGGGTCATGACATTACACACATAGATGCGTAAAGCTTGGGTGGCTTCCAGTGCAGCCACGAAACCTGGAATGATCAAGTTGGGAATGATACTGGTATAAAGGCTACCGGGACCGATCACCACAACATCGGCATCCAAAATGGCCTCGATGGCAGCAGGTAAAGGTTCAGGGTTCCCTGGTTCTAAAAACACCTTTTGAATCTTCTTATGACCTTGGGGAACAGAGCTTTCACCGAGCATGGTGGATCCATCTTCATACACAGCCCCCAAACGCACCGACTCTAGGGTCGAAGGTAAGACCCTGCCTCGCACGGCCAAGACTTTACTAAAGGCGTGGATGGATTCTTCGAAATCGCCGGTAATCTCTGTCATAGCCGCAATAAAGAGATTGCCAAAACTATGGCCTTTTAAACCTTCACCCCAATCAAAACGGTACTGAAAGAGTTCTTCCATCAAGGGTTCTGTATCCGCCAGTGCTACCAGAGTATTGCGAACATCCCCTGGTGGTAGAATACCCAAATCGTCACGAATTCGACCAGAACTACCCCCATCATCGGCCACGGTCACAATGGCTGTAATGTTGGAGGTATATTCTTTCAAACCCCGCAGCATCGTACTTAAACCAGTGCCACCACCAATGGTCACAATGCGCAGACCCTTTTGCAGGTTTCTCGATTTGTAAACATGTTCCACCAGATTGGGGACATCCGAAGGATGGATGGCGCCCACCACAGAGCGGATGCCTCCTTTGATCGCTAGGGCCAAAAATAAGGAGCCTAGTGCAACAAGGAATGACCCTAAGAGAAAGGGATTCAGTTCTGAGACCTGGACCCAGGACAGAATCGTTTCTTCATACAAGGAGAGCATAGGAGTATTCCACAAGATAATCAAGCCTGTGGCAATCACCACAACTCCCAGCACCAACAAAGCTATCCACCGCTTCACACCCATACCGGGGTAAAGCCACTTCATTTTGTGCACCCAACCACCCCCTGGCGGCGCGCCCATCTTAAAGTCTGCTCGCTGCGGCCTGATCCACCACCACAGTCACCGATGGATGTAACTGCAAGACCGAAGCGGGTACCTCTGGCGTCACAGGTCCCTTCACAGCTGCGAAAACAGCGTCCGCCTTACTGCCGCCATTGGCCATAAGTATAATGTTCTTCGCCTGCATAATGCTCTTGATGCCCATGGAAATCGCCTGTGTAGGCACCTCATCAGCTGAAGCAAAGAAACGAGCGTTATCCCGGATGGTGCTTTCAGCCAAGTCAACCACTTGGGTTTCAGAGCCAAAGGGAGTACCTGGCTCGTTGAAGCCAATATGGGCATTGGAGCCAATTCCCAAAAGCTGTAGATCGATCCCACCAGTGCTACGAATCAATTCGTCATAGCGGCGGCATTCTGCCTCCAAGTCGGCTGCAGTACCATCTGGAATATGCGTCCGCTTTCGCTCCAAACCGACTTTGGCAAAGAGATTCTTTTCCATATAATGGCGGTAACTCTGGGGATGATCCGCCGCTAATCCCACATATTCATCGAGATTAAACGTGGTTACCTGACTAAAATCTACACCATTTTCATGATATTCAACGAGTAATTCATAGACACCAAGGGGAGTGCTCCCAGTGGCTAAACCCAGAACACTAGCTGGTTTCTTGCGTATTTTGGCAATGACCAACTTGGCTACCTCATCACTCATACTGTCATAATTATTCACTACGACAATCCTCATGCAGCTCACACCTTTCTATTCATCTGCACTATATGCAATACGACCCGCAATGATGGTTTTCTGAACTGTAAAGTCTTCTGTAAGAATGGCGAAATCTGCTCGATTACCCTCTTGAATCCAGCCCATATCTTCCAGACCAAGGGACTGAGCTGGGTTAAAACTAGCCATCCGGAAGGCATCTGGAATGGAGACCCCCACCGTATCAATCATGTTTTTAATGGCCCGGAGCATGGTTAAGGTACTCCCTGCTAGATTGCCTTCAGCCAGGCGGGCGGCACCTGCTTGGACAAAGATCTTCTGATCACCGAGCATATATTCCCCATCTGGCAGACCTGTGGCCTGCACGGCATCGGTAATCAGGATCGTTCTCTCCACACCGACGCTCCGCAGCAAGACCTTGATGGCGCCTGGATGAACATGGACGAGATCGGCAATCAGTTCGGCCCAAATCCCTGGTGTAGCCAAGATGGCACCTAGAACCCCTGGCTCCCTATGATGGAGTCCCCGCATCCCATTATACGTGTGCGTGGCATGGGTAATCCCAGCTTCAAAGCCTGCTAGAGCCTCTTCATAGCTGGCATCACTATGACCAATGGAAACGGTAACCCCCCGCTCTTTGAGCCAAGCTATGGCCTCGAGGCTTCCGGGGATCTCTGGTGCTAGGGTAACTAAGCGCAGCTTCGACCCGAGAATCGTGTAAAGCTCTGCAAGTTCCTTAAGATCAGCCCGGCGGATGGCAGGACCGTATTGGGCTCCTTTGTATTGTTGGTTAATATAAGGACCTTCGAGGTGAATTCCCAGAACTTCCGCTTCATCTTCGGCCCCTTGATAGCCAGCCACAAGCTCAGCAACGGCCCTAGTTTTATCCTTCAACGCCGTCACAGTACTGGGGAGAAACGCAACTGTACCCGATTTTGCTAAGTAGCGGGCTATGGTGCGGATTGCTTCTTCCGTACCGTCCATAAGCTCCAAACCTGCAGAGCCATGCATATGCACATCAATGAATCCGGGAGCAATATAACCCCCCTGGGCATCAATGATCTCGAATACGCCAGGTATGGCCGCTTCCTTGATTTTCTCCCCTTCTTCTTCGTTTCCTACATACATAATACGATCACCAATGGTTACAACTGTACCTCTTGTAATAAGTTCATTCGTAATCACGGCGCCATTTGTGATAATCAAATGTTTCTTTCTCATTTTCGAACACACCTCCATAGTGCTGCAATTCTGGTATTTTGCTGTTTGTTCCTGCCTCGGGGGAATCGCTCCATAAAGTTAACTCGGAATAAATATTAATCTTACTTGCATATTCTTGCAGACCCATTGTATAATAACAACAATAACTTTTGGGAAGGATGTCATATGCAATGAAAAAAACGTTCTTGCTGGTACTTGTCATTACGCTCTCGCTTGGCTTTTCCACCCTGGTGTCTGCTCAAGGTACACTCAAAGTTGCAACGGAAGCAGGCTTTATGCCTTTTGAGTATGTAGGGGCAGAAAATGGTGAACTCTTAGGCTTCGATATGGACCTGATTAGGGCCATTGGTCAAACCCTCGGTCTTGAGGTGCAAATCGACAACATTAGTTGGGATGGCCTAATTCCAGCCCTCCTAAATAACAACTATGATGCTGTAATCGCTGGTGTAACCATCACCCCAGAACGCCAAGCCAATGTAAACTTCTCCAATCCCTATTTCGAGTCCGTTCTGACGATTGTAACCAAAGAGAACGTCACGAATATTGCAAGCCTGGCTGATTTGACTGGGAAAATCGCTGCAGTACAAATCAGTACCACTGGGGACTTTACCGCAAGTGACTTACAGGATGAAGGTGGCTTGAAGGGCCTCTCTCGTTTTGACACCGTATCCGATGCGATGCAAGCTGTAATCATCGGGGCCGCAGATGTGGTGGTTGTGGATCTGCCAGTGGCTGAGGCCTATCTAGCAGCGAATCCCGCCGCTCCCCTCAAGTCAGTGGGCCCTGTATCGGCCAATGAGTATTATGGAATTGCCGTCAACAAAAACAACACGGGTCTATTGGAGCAAATTAACGCAGCTTTGGCAGAACTCGAAGAAAATGGAACCTATCAGGAAATTTTCGAGAAATGGTTTGGGGCCAACTAGTCGAAGGCGACTAGTACGGGTCGAAAGGAGATCTTAACTTGGACTTTCGCTGGGATCTTGTCTGGAGCTCACTACCAACACTACTGACAGGGGCTAGACTTACAATACAACTCACCGCCGTTTCGGTCTTCTTTGGCATCATCATCGGGACCGTAGCCGGCATTGCTAGAATCAGCAAGGGGCCTATTAAGGCCTTCTCTGCCGCCTATATTGATGTCATTCGGGGAACGCCCCTCTTGGTACAAACCTTCTTGATTTTCTATGGTTTGCCCAGTCTGATCCAGCGGCCCATCCCAGCCTATTTGGCAGCCATCATAGCCCTGAGTATCAATAGCGGGGCCTATGTGGGGGAAATTGTACGCTCCGGCATCCAATCGATTGATCGTGGTCAATGGGAGGCCGCAGCCTCCCTGGGACATTCCCGGAGACAAACCATGGGCTACATCATTTTGCCCCAGGCCTTTCGCAGAATACTGCCTCCTTTGGGGAACGAGTTCATCGCCTTGTTAAAAGACTCCTCCTTAGTATCGGTGATTGCCCTGGAAGAACTGGTTCGTAAAGGGCAAATCATTATTGGTCGCACCTTCCGCCCCTTTGAAGTATGGGCGGCGGTGGCCCTCATTTACTTTGTCATGACCTTTACCGTTTCTCGTTTGGTGAACGTACTAGAACGAAAAGTCGCACCAGAGTCTTAGAATTGCTTCTTACCATGGCGATACAAACGCCAGTCGGATCCTCGCAAGATAACATGTAGGTTATTACCGATAATCCGGGAGGCCACCCGCATACCAACTCTCACCTCGAAATCGTCCAGTTCAAAGTTGGTTGTAAAAATCGTCGGTTTGGAGTGGGTGAGACGCCCGTCAACAATGAGTAAGAGGCGTTCTGTCATGAAGGCTGTCTCTTTAGCACTACCAACATCATCTAATATTAAAAGATCAGCGGACAGTAACTCGGCAACATTGTCGTTACCTGTCCGCATTTTTTCTAGTAAAATGGGTAGACAGGCAAAGGCTACAGTATACTTGTCTTTGAGTTCATTGGCAATCGCCGAGGCCAAATGGGTTTTACCGGTTCCGGAAGGACCCATGAGCAAAATCCCCTGTCCCTCTTGTCCCTCTTTCAGCTTATGAAAGTGCTTCGCAAAGCCCTGGCAGGTCTGGTAGGCCTCACGATTGGCAGCCGTTACTTCGAAGTTGGCAAAGGTGTATTGACGCAACGTCAAAGGCAGAGGATCATGGGGACCCTTGGTACTGGCCTGGGTGACCAAGCTCTGTTGCTTAAGCCGCTTTTTTGCACGCTCCTCTCGAACACAGAGGCAATCGGAAAGAAGCCAATGCCCCTTTGGTAAAGGTTTCGGCAGTGGAAAAGGGTGGCGGTAATACGTCTTGACCCGCAGTTCCCCGCAATTCGGACAGATGGTGCCGGCGAAAAAGGAACGCCGCAAACCGTATTTACTCATCCAACCAGGCGAACATACTCCTGTCTTGCTTTGAGTCCCGGTAGGTAAAATCCTCTCTCTTGACTTTCCTCTTAGTTTCGACACGACCATCCCTCCCTGCACTTGTTTGATCTTGATGAATATCGGACCAGTAGGTATAGAAATGCTCGTCCGATGTAATCCCATGATTGAGCCAATCCTCAATGATCCTGTAGATATAATTAAAGGAAATCCTCTTATTCTTACCTTGCAGACGACTACGTCGCTGTTCCTGCACGGCTCTGAGGATCGCACACCCAATGACAAAAGGCGTCATTCCCTCATCATGGGCTGCACAAAGTTTTTCCTTTTGGGCGCTGGATAACAGAGCCACTTTGTTTTGATATAAGGCAAAGACGTCCTCCATTTTAGGATCGACCATGCCACCACCTCCAAAGAAAAGCAAATCCTAGACAAAAAAGAATGAAAACCACGGCAAAAAGCCACCAGGTCAAGGGGAGCCTACTGCTTCTTACTGGGTAAAGAACTCCCGAACTTAGTTGAAACTTCTGGCTCTGCTTGCCCCAGCGAGGCGCGAGGAGATCAAAAATAGGTGTTCCAGTTCCCCCGATCTGCCAAGGACCATCACCTACGTCCCGCCAAAACCCCTGGGCTAAACCGTCAAAGGCTCCGACAAGGACATAATAACCCCAGGCAGTGTTAGGCTGGGGTAGAAGGGCGGAATCAACTTGCACACGCAGCGTATTACTTTCTGGCAGACGGAAACTTTGGATTCCCTCGGAGAAAACATGGATCTGACCATTCTCCCTCGCAACATAGAGTCGATTCTCAGCAAAGGGGGCAACACTCAAACGCAGATTCCAGCCTGTATCAGGTGCAGTCTGGAGCCTATACGTTCCTACTGCAAGCTCCGTAGGGCCCAAGAATTCCCCCGTTTGGATATAGACTTCGAGACGCTGGTGAAAGTACCCTTCCGGAGCTCGGAAGGGATTCGTTAAGGTTGCAAAATGAAAGTCAAAGTAGAGAGACTCAGGATCTTGGCTCAGCTGAAAACCCCAAAGATCAAAGAGTCCGGGAACATAGACCTCATGCTCCGGATAAAGAAGGTCGCCGGCCCCTGTATCATCCCCCCGGGCATCGGCCAGCTGAAACAGGACCTCTTCTTGGGCAAACGCCTGGTGACAAAGGAATAGAAGAACCACAAGGGATAAACAAATGGGAAGCCCTACTGCTCTTTGCATACCAATCCCCCCTAGAAAAGAGTATGCGAGACGTAGAGTTTTTATAGATACACCCGTTCAATCCGGCTACTCAGCATGCAGGTGATTTCATAGTTGATGGTTCCCAAGAGGTTAGCCCAATGATGGGCCTGAATCTCCAAGTTGCCGTCTGTTCCGAGTAAAATAACCTCATCACCAATAACACAAGGCAAATCTCCCACATCTACCATGGTATGATCCATGGTCACATTACCCACGATGGGGCAGAACGTTCCCCGAATGATGACATGACCGCGATTGCTTAAGCCCCGAGATAATCCATCGGCATAGCCAATGGGTAAAACAGCCAAAGACGTCTCCTTCGCTGTGACATAGGTACTATTATAACTCACAGAGCTACCAGCAGGTACCCTTTTTACAAAGGCCACCTTTGTTTTTAGGTTGAGGGCCGGTCTAAGCTCAAAAGGTCTACGAGCATCTGGGTACATGCCATAAATCCCAAGACCTACCCGGACCAAGTCTAAATGGGAAGCGGGAAAAAACATGGTGGCCGGTGTATTGGCCGCGTGCACATAGGGAATGGCGATCCCTCGAGCCCTAAGCTCCTCCCGTACAGCTTGAAAACGCTCCCATTGCCAATAGGTGTAACTCAAATCCATCTGCTCAGCCTGGGCAAAGTGGGTAAAGACACCTTGAATCTCAAGGCCAGGGAGACTCTTGACAAGCTCCACCAAATTCACAAAGTCCTGGGGCAAAAGACCGAGGCGTCCCATGCCTGTATCGACCTTAATATGCACCCGGGCCAGTTTTTGCTGGGTAACAGCGGCCGCAGATAGGAGCCTTGCAATATGTGGTTCAAAGACGGTGACTGCCAGGTCTGCCGCGACACAGACGTCTAACTCGTCGGCTCCTACGGCACCTAAGACCAAAATCGGTGCAGTAATCCCGCCGCGGCGCAGTCTCACCCCTTCTTCAGGTAGGGCCACGGCTAACCAATTGGTTCCATGGGCAATCATCGTATACGCGGTTTCCAAGGCCCCATGGCCGTAGCCATTGGCCTTGACCACTGCCATAAGCTCACAATTGGGCCCAATCCAGGACCGAAACTGTCTGACATTATGGGCAATGTTATCTAAACTCACTTCTGCCCAGACGGATCGATTTAATTTGCTCACTGTAAGATCTCCTGTATGCCTTGAAGAATATCACCGGCCCTCAGGCCCCGTTGGCCGTTTTGCCCTTTCAGATCCCCAGCCTTGCCATGGATATACACAGCTAAGGCCGCAGCTTGCAGGGAATCTAATCCCTGACTAAGAAGGGCGGCAACAAGCCCAGTTAACACATCACCACTACCAGCGGTGGCCATCCCGACATTCCCCGAGGAGTTAATAAAGGTGGTTTTGGCTTCAGACACTATGGTGGGGGCACCTTTTAAGGCCACAACAACCTGCCATTTTTCTGCGAAATCCTGGGCCACATGCAACCGCTTGGCATCTACCTGACGAGCTTCACTACCTACCAAGCTCGCCATCTCCCCTGGATGGGGCGTCAAAATCCAGCGACTGCGCCTCTCCGCCGGTACACTCTGCAAGAAATCTGCATCTAAAGCCCCTAGGGCATCCGCATCAATCACTGCGGGTCCATTCCACTTACGGAGACACTCCTGGACCACTTGCATGACTTCTGGACTTCTGGTCAAACCAGGACCGATGGCTAGAACATCTTTGCCCTCCATCAGTGCCAACAGTTCCTGTAAACTTGGGACACCAATGGTGCCTGCAGGTGTTTGTGATACCGGGGTCAGGATGACTTCATCTGGAGCAAAACGGGCATAGATTCCTTGGGGTATGGCTAAGGTGACCATTCCGCCACCTCCACGGAGCACGGCCTGGGCACTTAAGGAAGCTGCCCCTGCATAGACTTGAGATCCAGCGATCACAAGGGTATGACCGAAGCTACCTTTGTGACTCCAAGGCTCCCGGGGTGGAAGCCAGCTTAAGGCCTCATCACTCAAAACATAGCGAGAGCCCTGGTGTTTTAAGGGGAAGCCTAAATCTACCACCAGGTTCTCTCCTGCGTAAGCCCGCCCTGGATAGAGGATACAGCCCACTTTGAGAAATCCTAGATTGATGGTTAAGTCTGCTCGCAGGGCTGCGCCTTGGACTTCCCCGGTGCTGGCATTGACACCGGTAGGACAATCAATGGCCACTAAAGGACACTTCGTCTCATTTACCAGGGATAGAACCGATTCTAACTTTCCCTCAATCTGACCAGAAAAGCCTGTCCCAAAAATGGCGTCGATGATAAGATCAGCCAGCCCCAAACTGAACCTTAGCTTGCCAAGTTTCCCAGCTTCAATCACTTGAATGTCGCCGCCCAAATTACGCAGGATTTGCAGATTGGTTCGATTTTCCGAGCTGAGTTTTTCCTGATTACCCACTAAATAAACCTTGATCCGCGCACCTAAGGTAAGTAACATCCGGGCCACCACAAGACCGTCTCCACCATTGTTGCCTGTTCCCGCTAGAATGTGCACGCGCTTTCCAGCTAAAGGTCCATATTTGTCCTTTAAGACCTCCACAATCCGGCTGCCTGCGTTTTCCATGACCACCAAAGGAGAAATTCCTACTTCGGCAAAGGCCTCTTTTTCGCTGGCCTGCATCTCTGCACCTGTTACAACCTGCATACCTATTCCTCCCCTAGAGCAATAACATAGGCTAGAGCCAACTCCTTGGTGTGTGACAGACTCAGCACAAAATCGGTAATTCCCATGCTACGAGTCAAACCCAAGGCGGGCTCTAACAAGCGAATCTGCGGCTGTCCATTGGGATTCGAGTAAATGTCAATGGAGCCAAAGGGAATGCCTTGCTGCCATCCGAGACCGATCGCTTTCATCACGGCCTCTTTGGCTGCAAAGCGGGCGGCCCAAGACTCGGGTCCCTTTTTCTTCAGGCTCTCCCGTTCCTGAACTGTATAGATGTTCTGACGGAAACGCTCACGCCGCAAGGCCTTGGCAATCCGGCTAATTTCCACTAAGTCTACACCGCAACCCTTAACTAACACGGCTACTACCCTGTTCTTCTCGAATCGTTTGTACCACCCGCTCTACACAGGCATGCAAGACCATGGCATCGGGATGCTCCCCTAAGACGCGGATCATGGGTTCTGTCCCTGAGGCTCTGACAAAGAGGCGACCGAGGGGACCTAGTTCATGTTCCGCTTGCCGAATCACCTCTTGGATTCTTTGGTTGTCTTGCCAACCTTCCTTTTGAGCCACTGGTATATTGACGAGACTTTGGGGAAACACCACCATAGCCTGGGCGAGGCTGGCTAGGGTTTTCCCTTGTTTCTCCCTCATTTCCAAGAGCTTCAAGGCAGAGAGTAGGCCATCACCTGTGGTGGAATTCTCTAGAAAGATAATATGCCCCGATTGTTCTCCGCCTAAAATACAACCCGCACTTTGCATGCTCTCTAAGACATAACGGTCCCCAGGTTTGGCGAAAAGAACATCCCCCCCTTGATCCAAAAAGGCTTTCCGCAAACCTCCATTGGAGTAAGCGGTGGCAATGACCTTTTGCCCTGGTAGCCTATTTTCTCGCAGGAGCTGTAAACCGATGATGGCGAGAATCTGATCACCACTTAAGAGCTGCCCCTGTTCATCCACGGCCAAAATGCGATCACCATCACCATCAAAGGCAAAACCAAGATCTGCACCTACTTCTTGGGTCAGACTTTGGATCTTTTCTGGAAAGGTGGAACCGCAGAGGTGATTGATATTCACACCATTGGGCGTAGCATGGAAACTTGTCACCTTGGCCCCGAAGGCCTGAAAGACTCGCTCGGCAAGGGCGGAAGTGGCCCCATTGGCACAATCAAGGGCGAGATGAAGTCCTTGGAGATCTAAAGAGACCTGATTTTTTAAGTACTGGACATACAGTTCCACGGCGCTCGGCTTGTGGGTCACTTTCCCTACCCCTCCACCGATAGGCCTTGGCACCTCATCGTCTTCGATCCAGGCCTCAATCTTCGCCTCTTCTTGTTCTGAGAGTTTAAATCCATCAGCGCCAAAAACCTTGATTCCATTATCCTGAAGGGGGTTATGGGATGCAGAAATCATGATCCCAGCGGAACAACCAAGTTCCTTCGTTAAAAAAGCGACCGCTGGGGTTGGAACCACGTCTACAAGTATGGCATCAAGTCCTGTGGAGGTGATACCGGCCAGTAAGGCCCCTTCGAGCATCTGGCCTGACAGGCGAGGATCTCTACCAATCAAGACGGGTCTTCTCTCTTCATCACCTAAGACCAAGGCTGTAGCCCGGCCAACCCCCAGGGCCAACTCGGCTGTGAGCTCACGATTGGCCACACCACGTATACCATCTGTTCCAAAATACTTTAGCACAGTTTATTCCTCCCCATTGTCAACCACTTGCACAACACGAACTTCCCCCGGTTCCTTGGTAAGCCCACTGAGACTGCGCCCCCGAGCATCTAAGGCCCGAACCGGAAACGAACTTATGAGGTTCAGTTCCGGATCAATACCCAAATAGGCCACCACATGATCTACTTCCTCTAGTATACTGCGGGGCCCCCGAACGGTGATTACTTCAGGGGAGGGCTTCAGCTTCATCATGACTTGATTTCGATCAATACCTAAGAAGACTAAGGTAACCGGGAAAATCTCTTCGGCCATCCCTTCCGTATACACACTAACCAAGGAAGGATTGACATTGGTGATCCTGATTCCCAGAGGAGCATCCACATTAACACTATAGGTTTCCGTTCCCTCAGCAGCACCCGTAAGGTCAATGGAGGCAGAAAGGCTCGTTTCGCTCCGATCTACAAGGGGCGCAAGTCCCCTGATACTCACTCTTATGTCTTCTGGCGGGTCTACGAGCACTAAATCACTCGGTACATTACGCACCTCCACGTCCAGAGTGACTGTGCGTTCGATTTCACCTAGGGTCCCATCGCCGGCGGCTAAGAGCCAGAAAATGATGGCTAGGGCTAAGGAAAAAAGCCGCCAATAGACCTCAGGTCTCGTCAGGAAAGCCCAAATCTTATTGATCCGGTTCATGACGTCTCACCCCCCTGCCAATAGAACTTGAGTTGTTCTCTGAGGCGTGCCTCAGTCAAGTATCTCCGGAGGTGCCCGCCTACGGCCAGGGAAATTGTCCCTGTTTGCTCTGAGACAACAATCACGACCGCATCTGTGTGTTCTGAGAGGCCCACGGCCGCCCGATGCCTAGTACCCAGGCCAGGACTTAAGGGACTGTCGGTGAGGGGCAAAACCGAGCCTGCACTCACAATCCGGCCTCCGGCCACAATCACGGCGCCATCATGGAGGGGGCTATTAGGTTCAAAGATATTCAGCAACAGTTCTGTACTGATCAGAGCATCGAGTTTGATACCGGTTTCTATAAACTCGTGGAGACCAGTTTGTCGTTGGAAGACAATCAGGGCACCGGTCTTCTTGGCGCTCATTCGGCTACAGCTTTCAATGACAGCCTCGAGGTCGAACACTTCCTGTCCTACGCCACGGCTTGCCAACCAGCGGAAAAACTGCCCGCGGCCGAGTTGTTCTAAGCCCCTCCTCAGTTCAGGATAAAAAACTACAGGTAGGGCCACCAAGAATAGGGTTGTGGCATACTCCAGAAGCCAACTTACCGTGCGCAGACTCAGGACCCGGGCCACAACGCTACTGGCAAAGACAATGGCCAAACCCTTAACCAAAGTGATCGCTCTCGTACCTTGAATCGAGTAAATGACTCGGTAGACAACGTAAGCTACGATCAAAATATCGATGACGTCTCGAAATGTGAAAAGCACCGAGAGCTCCCCCTTAAATCCCTCTGTTAAGCCTCTAAGACAAGCTGCGCCGCCTTGGTAGCTTGGCCGAATTTTTTCATATCCATTTCTAGAACCGCTAAGGCTGTCAAAACGTCGAGTGGAGTGGCATAACCCATATGACCGACCCTGAAAATCTGATTGGCATGGACGCCTTGGCCACCGGCGAACTCCACCCCATAGCGCTCTCGAATTCGGGCTCTAAAAGAATCAGCATCAGGATACTTGATAGCAGTCACGGTAGGGGAAGCATCTGCATCCTGGACTAAGAGCTCCAAACCCAGCGCTCTTGCACCAGCCCGCATCATATCCCGCATCAAGCGATGGCGTGCAAAGACATTTTCCAAGCCCTCAGCTTCAATCATAGTTAGTGCTTCCTCAAGGGCAAAGACATTATGAATATTGGGTGTAAATGGCGTCTCTGCATTCTCCCTGTACTTCTCGTAGAGACGCAGATCAAAGTAATAGCGACTGGCCTGGCAGTTCTGGGCATATTCTCTGGCCCGAGGGGAAAAGACGATAAAGGCAGTTCCAGGAGGTGTCATGAGACATTTTTGCGACGCACTAACCACCACATCCAAACCCCAAGCATCCATCTGGCAAGGTGCACCACCAAGTGCACTCACCGCATCCACCACCAAAAGTGCACTGTGCCCCTGGCGAGCCTTGGCTACGGCCTCCACATCATTGAGCACCGCGGTGGATGATTCATTATGTACCATAAAAATGAGTTCAATTTCAGGGTGTGCCTGTAAATAAGCCTGCACCTTTTGGGGATCAATCCCACTATCCCAGGGGAAATCCAAGACATGTAGCTTTGCTCCATAGGCCTTGCAAAGCTCTGCCCAGCGGTTACCAAAGAAACCTCCTACTAGACATAGGACGGGTGTGTCGGGGGAAACAAGATTGCTCACCGCAGCCTCCATCGCCGACGTGCCCGATCCGGTAATCATGTGAACTTGATTCGTGGTTCCAAACAAGGGAGCAAGCCGGGCCAAAACTTTGGGGTAGTGTTCTTTGAAGTAGGCGCCCCTATGATTGATCATGGGCTTGGCCATCTGTAAAGATACTTCGTTTGGTACTGGCACCGGTCCGGGGATGCGCAGCTCTGGTTTAAAACGGTACATTTTAGCAACCTCCTTATCGTAATAGAAAAAACCATTCCCTGAAACACCAGGGAAGGTAGGTTTCATACGCTACGACAATAAACGCCTCAACCGCTTGGCAATGGATGCAAGTTCTTGTTCGCCACCCAGGGTGCCAAAGTCTTCCACAATCACGCCCTGACGTTCCATATGACTCATGAGCACCCGCAATGCTTTGGCCGAACCAAGCAGACCCGGTTTGACAAAGGCGGCTCCTTTCTTACCTTCCAAACGCATGGTTTTCTTGAGGAGCCCGTCCATCTCCACGGGAAGCTGTGGCTTCCACCAACCGGAATACCCTGACATGACACAGACCAGACCATAGGGTGCGGCACTAACGGGCGATGAGGTTGCCTCCTTCGCAGAGATCAAATCGACCCTTACCCCATCCTGTTCTAGTGCCTTGTGTAGCACTCTTGCAGATTTGTGAATCTTGTCATCATCTGCATGCAAAATTAAAACGCGCAAATCTATTGCCCCCTATCTTTTTCCTATCAATCTTTCTATTTATTTCTCTAAATAGCAACTAAATCCTGTCTAGTTACGGTAATAACGGAGTAGGCCTTGGAAAATTGCGGTAGCTACTTTTCGTTGATAATCGGCCTGACTAAGGAGTTCTGCCTCCCGTGGATTGGACAAAAAGCCCACCTCTACCATGGCGGCAGGCATTTTTGCCTTGCGCAAAACGCGAAAATCCCCCGGCTGGGCCAGGCGATTGTTAGGTCCGAGCTCCTTGACTAACTCGGTCTGTAGTGTTTTGGCCAGGTGCTGACCCTCACTACTTCCCTCATAGAAAAAGGTCTGGGCCCCTGACCACCTCGGGGAGGGAAAGTAATTGGCGTGGATAGAAAGATAAAGGTCCGCCTTGGCGTCTGCGGCGATCTTAACCCGTCCATCTAGGTCCTGGCGTTTGCGTGTGAGAAGATTCGTTTCACTGGAATCTGCTAGGTCATAGTCTCCCTGGCGGGTTAGAATGACGTAGACGGCTGCCCTTTTCAGCAGATATTCCAACTCCTTGGCAATGGCCAATGTAATATCCTTCTCCAACACACCACCTCGACTGACGGCCCCAGGATCAATTCCCCCATGTCCGGCGTCGATAACAATTGTCCGGCCAGAGATGCCGTTTTGGCCAAAACCACCCGAAACAGGAAGATCACGTGGACCACCGGTTCCCAGGAAAATCCCCAGGGTCAAACAAGTGAATAGCCACCACCCAACTTGCTTTCCGCTAAAGATCCAAATGCGCACAAAAAAACACCTCCACACCCAAAAGATATTCAGGCGTGGAGCTGTTTACAACACTTTAGGACTCGAAAGCCCGCTTTCTTCTCGATGGTCTCGCAGTGGCCAGCCAGGGTTTCAAGGTAGGCTGCAAGACTCTTAGCTCCCTGTTTGGTTCGGATGACCACCATCAGGCACCCTCCTACTTTGAGGGCATGAAACGCATCGGTCAAAATCTTGTAATAGACGTCCTTACCAGCCCTAATAGGAGGATTGGAAAGGACCCAATCAAATGTGAGATCAGGGGGCAAGGCGCTTAGGCCATGGCTCACCAAGACTTGGGCATGCTTGATCCCATTCTTGGCCAGATTCTCCTTGGCCAACTCGCAAGCTCGCTCATTCACATCCACCATATAGACAAATCCCGAGGGACCCACTAGTTGTGCGGCTACCATCCCAATCGGACCATAACCACAGCCCACATCCAAGACTGTTGCTCCGGGCTCTAGGGAAAGGGTATCAATCAGAATACGACTACCTAGATCCACTTCATCTTTGGAGAAGACGCCACTGTCCGTGGTGAAAACGTAGGTCGTTCCCCTTAACATCGTGCTGAACTCCTGAATTTGATGCTGCGCCCGGGGCTTACTTGTGAAGTAATGATCATTCATGACCATTCTCTCCTAGAGCCTGCAAAACCAGATCCAAATGTCCTTGCACCTCAGCTTGAGCGTCTTCATCGACGGTCTCCAAGGCTTCCAGCAAGAGTTCCTTGGCCTCTTCATAACGACCCACGAGATAATACCCATAGCCTAGTGTATCAAGGTAGATGTCTTTGCGTTCAAGTTCCACGGCGCGCTTCGCCATTTCCAAAGCATGGGGAATCTGTACTTCCTTCAGAAAATAGTGATAGGCTAGATTATTCAGGGCTAAGTGGTTATCCGGTTGGCGCATCAAGACCTGCTGGTAATTCTCCACCACACCCAAGTAATTGTCGATGCCCTCGTAGACAAAGGCCTGGTATAAATAGACCTGCCAAAACTGGGGAGCAAGTGCCAGCATTTCTTGGGTAATGGAAAGGGCCTTGTCATAGTTCTGGGCCTGAAACTCCACCAGGAAAAGCTGGTTGAGTTCATCGAGTCTGGCCAATCGAGGCAAGGGATTGTTTTCCCATTCCGCCTGGTAAGTCCAGTCAAATAGCTTTAACGTTAGAACCCCTTGCGCTTCTTCGATCTCCAGCCGCGCTGGGGCCCAGCCTTCCTCGCCCGCCTCCAAGGTCAAACGGGCGGCCTTGGGCCCAAAGCAGAGCTCCAGCTCTACCTGGGTCAACTCGTGATTCTCTAAGATATAGGAGTTGATTGTGAGCAAAGTCTCACTCCCGCTCCGTACCAGGAAGGGGATCCTGCTTTCCTCATCAAACCAAGCTACAAAATCCGAGTCGGGATCCACATAGCGCAAGGCTCGTCGGTCCGCAATCCGGTCTTGGCCCGAGATAGCCAAGGGCCTTCTGGAAAGCTCCACCAGTCCAAAGACATAGGTTTGAAGATCAGCAAAGAGCCAGTAAGAATCGTAGCCATATTGCACATCAGCACCTGTTTGGACTTGGACAAAACCAGCCTGGCTCGTAATAACCACAGGAGCTGTCTGGGTCAAATACTGTACTTCAAATCCATCGGGGTAGGCAAAGCGCAAAAGACCATCCATATGCAAGTGTTTTTCGCCATCGCCACTGGACTCAGCCAGAATCCGGACAGTGGCAAAATCATGTTCGAACCAGCCAGGAGGTGTTTCTAAGGCCTGCGCGGAGCTATAGACTCCCAAGAGCAAAGTTGCCAACAAGACCAAAAACGTAAGTTTGGATTTGTTGCGACTCAATAGTCTGCCTCCCCCCTCAATCCCTCTATGATGGCAACGCCGGAGCTGGCCCCGAGACGATTTGCACCGGCCTTAATCAAGGCCATGGCAGTGGCTAGATCACGAATGCCTCCTGAAGCTTTCACGCCACAATCATCACCCACTACCGTTCGCATCAGGGTGACATCCTCTACTGTGGCACCCCCAGGCCCAAATCCGGTAGAGGTTTTGACAAAATCGGCACCAGCCATTCGAGCTAAAATACAACCCCTAACAATCTGTTCCTTGCTTAAATAGCCAGTTTCTAAAATCACCTTCAGAATTTGTCCGCTGACCCCATCTCGAACCGCCTTAATGTCCGAATAGACCCTGGCATAATCGCTTTCTAAGAGACTTCCGATATTGACGACCATGTCGATTTCTTCAGCACCAGCAGCCACAGCATCGCGAGCCTCCAAAACCTTCGTTAAAGAGGAGTTAGCACCCAAGGGAAATCCGATCACGGTACAGACTTTCACTTTACTTCCCTTTAAGACCCGGGCTGCAGTGGGAACATGAACGGGATTGACGCAAACGGAGGCAAATTGATAGTGTAGTGCTTCTTCACATAGTGTAACAATCTGGTCCTGCGAAGCCGTGGGCTTGAGCAGGGTATGATCAATTAAGGATGCGAGTCGACTATCCTGGGACGAACTGGTTTTCCCCTTCTTCCCTGGCCTCGCAGGAACAACCAAACGAATTCCCTGCCTGGCAAGGGCCAAACCAATTTCTTCTCTTTGCTCTTCCAGCCACTTGTGATCCATCTCTTTCACCCAAACTACACCCTTTCATAACTCCATAGTTCCACACGACTGGTGGAAACCGCTAAGACTGGAGGTTTGATAATCTGCTCTAATTCAGCTCTCGTTTCGACTAACCCTCCTCCAATCATGGGAGGTAGAGTATCCGGCAGGCGCCCGATGACAGAGGGTAACACCAAGGCTGGTAAGATTTCTACGGCATCGGGTTGGCTGGAGTGAATCATGCGTAAACCGGTTCGCAGTGCCTCGGAATCTAGCATGAATAAGCGCTGAATACCAAGTAAACCGGCCTTCTGGGCCGCTGTCACTAAGTAACCCTTGGTGGTTAAGATGCCATCGATACCGATCTCAGAAGCTAAGACCTCCATACCCGCGGCATCCTTGGCGATACCACCAATCAAATCCACGTGGGCAAAGAGCATCTGGTCTTGTTCTTGGCAGATTTTTGCCAAATCACGCAACTCAAAAATATCACCTGTGAGGTAAAAACATACCTTAACACCAGCGGCATGAGTAAGATGGACATCGTTGATGCCCTTCAAGCCTGCAATAATGGGTTTTTGCTGCAAACCCGACTTAAGCTTCTGTAACCGCCCTCTGCGCATCCGTTCTTGTTTAATCATCCGTCACCCAACTCTTAGCGCTTGTCACCGCTTTACTCCATCCCTGGGCCAATCTCAGCCGTTCTGCTTGTCGCATCACAGGCTCGTATACTTTCTGCCCCCGCCAACAGGCTTGAATGTCTTCCTGACTGTCCCAAAAACCTACTGCAAGCCCGGCTAAGTAAGCGGCACCCAACGCTGTAGTTTCAAAAATCTGTGGTCTCTGAACCTGGATACCGGTCATATCTGCCAAAGATTGACAGACAAAACTGTTCACCGACGCTCCTCCATCCACCCTTAATGTAGTAAGAGGAATTTGGGCATCTTTGGTCATCACATCTACTACTTCTTTCGTTTGATACACGATGGCTTCAAGGGTAGCTCTCACTAAGTGGGCTCGATTTACCCCGCGGGTAATCCCCATCATCATGCCCCGCACGTAGGGATCCCAGTGTGGAGCACCTAGACCCACAAAGCTGGGCACAAAATAAAGGCCATTGGTATCAGGTACCGAAAGGGCAATTTCTTCAGTCTCTGCCGCAGTCTTAACTAAGCCCATTTCATCCCGGAGCCACTTTACTGCTGCCCCAGCCACAAACACACTACCTTCCAAGGCATATTGGACCTTGCCCTTGACTCCCCAGGCTATGGTGGAGACTAGGCCATTAGGCGAAGCCGTAAGCTGAGAGCCTGTATTCATAAGAATAAAGGCACCGGTACCAAAGGTCGCCTTCACCGTACCTGGTTCAAAACAAGTCTGACCAAAGAGAGCGGCCTGTTGGTCTCCAGCGGCACCGGCAATGGGAATTCCACTGGGAAGAGATCCGTGCTGCACGGTGTATCCGTAAATTTCGCTGGAAGAGGCCACCTCAGGTAGGATCTCCCTTGGCACATTCAGAGCATCTAAGAGATCAGAATCCCATTTCAGATCAGCAATGTTAAAGAGCATGGTTCTGGAGGCATTGGAATAATCGGTGACATGCTTTTGCCCACCAGTAAGTTTATAGATCAGCCAAGAATCGATGGTACCAAAGGCCAATTCTCCCTTTTTCGCCCGTTCTTTGAGCTCTGGGTGATGATCGAAGATCCATTTCAGCTTGGTCCCAGAAAAGTAAGCATCTAAGACCAGACCTGTCTTCTCTCGGAATAGAGGTTCCAGACCTTGTCTCCGCAAGTCATCACAAATTCCCGCGGTCCGCCGGCACTGCCAGACAATGGCTCTTGTGACCGGTTCTCCCGTTTTGCGATCCCAAAGTACCACCGTTTCACGTTGATTGGTGACACCGATGGCGGCAATTTGTGTTGGATTCACACCCGTCTCCTGGATGATTCGCTCCAAGAGTACTTGTGTTCCTTCCCAAATCTCCAAAGCATCGTGTTCTACCCAACCAGGTTTAGGGTAATACTGGGTAAATTCCTCATATACTTTTCCAATCATTTGGCATTGATGATCAAAGAGAATGACCGTAGTCCCGGTCGTTCCCTGGTCAATGGCTAATATGTATTTATCAAGCACAAAAAATGCCTCCTTCCACTAACCCTAAATTCTGCAGAAGGAGCCTATTTCCTGCTCAATACACCTTCTTCGGTGAGCAAGAGATCCACTGCTTGATCCCATGGTTCGGGGGTGATATCCCGGATAAAGGAGGAATAGACCAAGCCCACGCTGAGCCCCTGGGTCGTGGGCAAGAAACGATCATAATAGCCTCCCCCATAACCAATGCGATAGCCCTCAGGCGAAAAAACAAGACCGGGAACAACAATCACGTCAAGCTCTTCGGGGCGTGCTGTTGGGGCCTCTGGCCCAGGCTCAAGAATACCATAGACTTGCGGTGACAGATCTTCCCGCCTGGTGTAGAGCCTTGGGATCAATGCTTTTGGCTTACTTTGGACGACGGGTACATAAACCTCTTTCCCCTCTGCCTGGAGCCATTCTACGATGGGCCAAGTAGCAATTTCCCAGCCAAAAGAAAGATAGATCATAACGTTTCTCGCTTCCACGAGCTGAGGTAGCTTATGGAAGTGTTCGGTAATGGCCCGATCCCACGAGGCACGCTGGTCTTTAGGAACTTGCCCACGCTGTTTTTTAAATTCTCTCCGTAATACGTCTTTGCTCATGGTTCCACCGGCCTTAAAATTGATATAGTCCCTCGGTTCCAATCAAAGAGCTCGGCGAAGGCCTCCTGCACATCGGTTGCCGTCACCTCCGCCAGCAAATCTAAGTAACCATGCTGGGGTATACCTCGAAAATGGGAAGAAATCAGACGATTTGCCGTATACTCAAAGGACTCATAGGAGGCAAGGTAGGCCCCGTAAAGATGCCTTTTGAGACGCTCCACATCACCGGAGGAGACTTCCTTGCTTTTCAAATCATCGATAATTGTCGTTAGCTTAGCATGGAGCGCTTCTGGGTCCCGGGTCTCTGAACCGATAACAGAATAGGCGTAGCGGGGATCCGCATTGAAATTGGCGCCGAAGGAATCGGTAATCAAATCGGCTTCATAAAGCTCGCCATAGCTTGTGGAACTCCGTCCAGCAATCAGACGCATGGCAATGGACATGATAATTTGCTGACGCAGAAGTTCTCTACCCTGCCACACCGGTTCATGTTTAAAACCCAAGAGGTACCTGGGCTGGGAAATCTGCAATCTTTCCTCCACTCTAGGTTCCACCACAGCCAGGGGCTCTTCAGGATAGATACGTTCGATCGCGGCCTCACCCTTTTCCCAAAGTGGATAGTGTTTTTCCATTAACTCGAGGGTTTCTTGGGGATCTAGATCACCGACGATGGCTAGGGCCATATTGCCTGGTTGGTAAAAGGTGTGATAACAGCGGAGGAGATCCTCGACCGTTGTACTATTGACCGAATCCACCGTACCTCCGATATCAAGCCGCAGGGGGTGTGCATGGTACATATTTTCCAGCAAGAGAGTATAAATACGGTGATCAGGATGATCGGCATACATCTGCAGCTCCTGCACGATAATGCCCTTCTCCTTTTCCACATTCTCCTCTGTTAGGTAGGGACGATTCACAAATTCCATGAGCAAGACGAGACAATCTTGCCAGTTTTCTGTGGTGGAAAAAAGGTAACTTGTTTGCGTATAGCTGGTGAAGGCATTGACCGATGCCCCCCACTGGGCAAAGCGTCCAAAGACATTGCCCTCCTCTTCTTCGAACAGTTTATGCTCTAAAAAGTGGGCGATTCCCGCCGGAACATCCACAATCTCCCCCCCTGGAATCCGAAAGGTGGAATCAAGGGAGCCATAGTTTGTGGAAAGAACCCCATAGGTACGGGAGAATCCTGGTTTGGGTAAGATGAAGCAAGTCAAACCATTGGCAAGTTCCGTGCGATACAGGGTTTCCTCCGTAGGTAGCTTAGTTGTTTCCATCATTGGCACCTTCTTTTCCTTCATCTCTTTTGAGAATATAGGTCGTATCGAGCTGAACATTTTGCATCACCCGGACACAATCAGCCGCTGTGACCTGCCCAATTGCTTCCACTACCTGGTCGAGACTCCGCAGTTCCCCTTCTACGAGCCCTAGCAAGTTGCGATTCATGATCCCAACGGGGCTGTCCGTTATGGATGTCATGGCACTGGCGATGCCACGTTTGGTTTGTTCGAGCTCATCTGGGGTAATCTCACCACTTTGCAGAGCCTCCACTTGTTCTGCAATAATCTGGAGCGCCTGTTCTTCCTGCTCCTGACTAATTCCAGCGGTGATGGTCAAAAGGCCTTTGCTACCCTCCAAGCCTGAACCTACGAAATAGGCTAGACTAGCCTTTTCCCGCACATTCATAAATAGTTTGGAGTGGGCAAAACCTCCCAAGATGCCATTGGCCACAAGTAGGGCGTAGTAATCAGGATCAAGATAGGAACAGTTGGTCCGATAGCCCTGAGCCAGAATGGCTTGATTCACGTCCATGGTATCTGCGAAGTAGCGGGGCTTTTGCACCCCTTTCCTTTGAACTGGCGCGAGCTCCACCGTTTTTTGCCGGGGAGGAATCAGGGTTGCAAGAAGCTGGACGACCCCTTCGAGCTTGGGTCCTACACAGAAAATGTCCATGGGATGTTCCCGCATCAGCTTCTGAAAATGAGCATAGACATCTCTGTTTTGAAGTCTTGGTAGGTCAGCAAGACTACCATACTTATAGATTCCATAGGGTTCATCGGCACACATTAAGGCCATGAGGCGGGCTTGGGCATAGGCCCGTTTCTCATTGACCAATCCTTTGATATCCTGCTCCAAGGTGGATTTTTCTTGTTCAAAATAGGAGTCCAGAAAACGATCACCTGGCCCCTGGGGGTTGGTAAAGATCTCCCAAAATGTCTTGAGGCCCCGCTCCAGCAATAACTCACCATCTGGCAAAAGACTTGGATCCACTATTTGCAGATATAGTTCGAGAATCTGCCGTTCCCCAATTTTCAGGATATCGGCGCCAAACTCTGCTGCATAGAGATCCTCAAGTTCTCTGGCAATGTGCATTGTGGAGGGAAAGCGCTGGGACCCCCGGCGTAAAAGTAGGGGTAACAGGGCGGTGCTTGTGGCCTCTCCCTCTTTGAGGTCTTGTTGAATGAAGATCTTACAGGTTAAGGACTTAAATTTATCCGTTTCACAAAGGTGTAGGCGTACACCTTTGGTCAACTCTTGCTCGGTGAACTTCATGCCAATTCCTCCTCGGCCCAGGTTGTCTCACTATCTGTAGTCTCCCCAAATGTGGCCACATCATGACGCCCAGTGCAATAGGACTGCTGCGTACAAAGTGTGCAGTCCTGCGTCTCGGGAAAGGCCGCCACACCTACCTCTGATCCTTGAATGATGGCGCTACAGGTTTCCACCAACCACCGCTCTGTTTGATCGGTGTCCAGTTTCTTTGGATCCAAGGAATAGAGTTGATTTGGAATTAAGAAATAGGCTCGCGACCATCGAACTGGCAAACCAAACTCTTTAGCTGCGGCCCAAGCATACAGCCGAAGCTGCACATCATAACTGGCACCAACTGCGGCTACTTGTTCCCTTCTGATCCAATTGGACTTAAAATCTACAATCTCCACTGCATCCTCGCCCACGAAGACTTGATCCACTAGACCATTGATGAGAAAGTCCCCCGCGGGTATGACAAAATCCAACTCATGAAAAACCTTCCACCCCTGCCCCCCATGGACACGTTGGAAAAAGTCACTCTGCAGATAGGGTCTGATAATCTCAGCAATTTGCTCCTGCTGTCTAGGACGTAATTCGATGCCCTCCATCTCAGCTGCATAGTGGACGAGGGTGGTCAAATCCTCGGGACGGCGAATCTGTTCCACCACCCGGTGCACAATGTTCCCTCGTGCCGTTGCGCTCAGTGAGGTCAGCTTTGATTGGGAAGGGGAATGTGTCCTTCTGCGCCGCTCTGGTAGACCTAGAATATAGCGCAAGTAGTAATAGCGGGGACAGCGAGCATAATTCATCAGGGAGGTCACAGAAAAAGACACTTGCTGATACTGGGGCGGCAGAGGTTTATAACTTGGAAAGGATGGCTCTAAAGGCGGCATGTCCAGAGGCTTTTCCTCCAAGGGAGGTAGGTTTCCTGGAATGTCGCGATACAGTCCATCTGGTATCTCCTCTAAGCTCTCTTGTAACCAAGCCCACCAGCTGTGCTTGGCCAGCTTACCGTCTCTGGCACAAAAGTAGAACCTTTCTTCGGCACGGGTGATGGCCACATACAAAAGACGCTTCGCCTCACTCCGTTCTGCCTGCTTTTCCTGTTCAAGCAAGAAATCATAGGCTCTCATTCCCCTGTAGGCCAAACCATGCTCTGGACTATAAAGTACTTTGCCCATCTGGTTCCTAAGTACGCTAGCATTGGTGTCGGGTAAGAAAACTACGGGGAACTCCAGACCTTTGGAACCATGAATTGTACGCAGGACAACAACATCGGCGTGTTCCGCGTCGAGGAGGGCCTCCCCTTCCTTGGGTGAACCTTTCACCATCAACCGGAGAAATCTGGTCTGTTCTGGAATGGTATAGACATCTTGCGCGTACAAGTCCCAACTTTTTTCCAGGAATTTCTCAATATTGGCCACCTTCTGGGGACCAAAGGGTAAACGCCAAGTACGGGCCACATAGTCTGTCCGTTCCAAAAGACTGGTAATGACCTCTGGGGCAGGCCGCTGTTTGGCTAAGGAACGTAGGAAGAGATAATCTTCTTGGGACCTAGCGAGGGCTTCTGCTTCGCCCTGGCTCAGCTTGTCTAGGCGATCATGCCTCAGCCAATATAGACCTTCATCGGAGATCAGGTAAAAGGGTGAGCGCAACACCGCAAGCTGGGCTACTTCATCACCGGGATCTTCCAGCCAGCGAAAATAGTGGAGTACATCTTGGATTTCCTGTTTCGAGTAAAAACCCCGTCCACCGAGATTCACATAGGGGATGCCTGCTCTTTTTAGGGCCCCCTCGTAAATATACGCATTGGTCATGGCCCGAAACAGGATGGAAATCTCCTCGTAGCGGTACTCTCCCCCATCAACCAGCTCCCGAATTTTCAGGGCAATCTGCTCCGCCTCCAAGGCCCGGGCCGCATCAGCCAGGAGTTCTTCTGTGGGCGTACGTAAAATGTGAAAACAGGGGTCCCCTGCCTCATCCCTCGCGGCTCGGCTCGGTTGAAAGCCAATGGCTTCACCTGCTAGGAGCTGTCCAAAGAAGGCATTGACAAAAGAAATCAACTCAGGCCGCGAGCGGAAGTTTTCTTCTAAGAACACATTGGTGCCCGTTTCTGCAATTTCGTCCTTCGTCTCAACGAACACTCCCACATCTGCCCCGCGGAAACGATAAATGGATTGCTTAGGATCACCGACCACAAAGAGTGTGGCGCTTTCTTCCACCAAGGCATCAACGATTTTCTTTTGGAGGGGATTCGTATCTTGAAACTCATCTACCATGAGATGTTCAAAGGGGTAGTCGGCCCTGACCTCTGGCATCTGTAAAAGCTCGTAGCTCAGCTGCTCTAAATCGTCATAATCGAGAACGCCCATGAGTCTCTTGCCCTCGGCAAAGCGCCGGTGAACCTGGCCTAAAACCTCACCTAGGTAAGCGACTATTCCTCGGCCCTGGTTTTCTTTGATGGACTGTTCCGCTTCTGCGAGCAACTCCTTTAACTCCCGGGTCTCTTCAGCCAACTTGCCCCGAATCCGTTTCACAAGCGTCCCTAAGACTTCCAGTGCCTCCAAGCGGAGTTCGTCGTCGGGGAAGTGTAAACGCTCTACCAGGTACGGCCACTCCTCTTTAAGCTCACCTAAAACTGTTCTTTGTACTTCTGTTGTGGGCTTTAAGGCGAGAACGTGTTCTGTGGCCTGGCGAAGCTGCAAAAAGGGAAACTCCAACTCCTCAAATTCGGGGTGGAACTGAAACTTAGTTTCCCCTTTCCTCAACATCATTTCGTAGAGCTCGAAGACTAAACTTGCGACCTCTCCTTCGGTTCCTAGTTCTTCAGGGGCCTCAAGTTCCGCCACAACATCAGAGATTGTTTCCTGGAGAAGTAGTTTCGCTTCCCACTCTTCAGCCACCCGAAAGCGGGGATCAATCCCAGCCTGGAGGGGGTGTTCCTGAATGATGCGCTGGCACAAGCTATGGATGGTGGAGATTTGAGCCTTCTCCAAACTCTCAATCAGATCAGGGCGTTTCTCACGCAGGCGATCCTTCATTTCTTGGGCCGCCTTTTTTGTAAAGGTCACAGCCGCGATTTTGTGAACGGGCGTACCAGAAGCAAGGAGATGGAGATAGCGTTCCACCAAGACCCTCGTTTTACCCGAACCAGCCCCCGCCGTAACTGCAAGAGGGCAATCTACTGTGGTGATGGCTTGTGCCTGGCTTGGTGTTGGATCAAAAGCCATTAAGACCCTACCTCCTTTCGGCAAATCCCCTGGAAGGGACAAAAACTACATACTCTGGAACTGGCTGGTTCAATGGGAAACTCCCCCTCCAAGATACGTTGAATCTGGGTTTGCAAGATCTGCGAGAAGGTCTCCTGTTGCTCTTGAAAGCCAGCTTCATCCAGGACATTCTTTCCCCGGGTGACAGCGAGTGTTTTAGCATAGTCCACCTGGAAAATGCCCTTGCGACTACGATCACCAATGACATAGTAAGCGGCCCCTACATTGGTACCCTGCGGCAAGATATTGTGCGCGGCCAAGAGATAGACTGCGATCTGAACATCTTTACCCTCTAACATGGCCTTAATTTGGGGGGCTGTGCCAGTCTTATAGTCATAAAGAACGTAAGCCCCATCAGCATTTATATCGATCCGGTCGATACGGCCCCTGAGGCTGACAGGTCCAAACGAAGTTTCGATCACTAAACCTTGGAACCACTTTTCTAGATACTTGGGCCGAAAGCCCCCCTGGGCCAAGTTTAGATCATGGCGGATAAAGTTCCGCAAATCCCTGAGAAGCGCCTTAGAAGGTTGGGCCCCAATCTTGGCATACTCCCTCCGGAGTAAACCTTCCATCTTGGCTTGTCCATCCTCAATGGTGGGTAGCGCTCCCTCTAGATGCTCTTCCCAAAAGGCTTGCAGCGCTTGGTGTATGCAGTTGCCATGATCTCGGGCATCGAGCTCTAAGGAGACCTCCTCATCGTCTGCTACACCTAAGACAGAGCTACAGAAGAACTGATAGGGACAGTTTGCATAGCGATTTAACTGAGAAACAGTCAACCCTTCCTTGAGGACGCGCTGCCTCCATTGGTGAAGAAGTTGCTCATCTCGCAAAAATCCGCTACCAAAAAAGAGAGACGGTTGATGCTCGCCCTCTGGTGACAAGCTCCTGGTCTCACCTTCCACACGGGGCAAGATGGTGGCTGGTAAATTCAGTTTCCCTTCCCGATCCACCTCGGGATAGAAGAGGTGGAGATGCTTCGTGCCGATTTGTAGCCCCTCATAGAGCTGGGCTGCTACCACATTGGGCCGAGTCTTCGTCAACCAGTGGGCACCTTTGTGGGGTGGAAATTGCCCTTCCACCAAACCACCGACATAGAGATGCTCATAGGTATAGGCCCCAATTTGCTCTACACCCATCACCTGCACTCGTTCGGCAAAAACCCGCCTCCCCTGAATCTTGTAGTTGCCTAGAAGACTTCCCAGGAGTTTAACAAACTGTTCCGGGCTGATGCTCCACTGGAAATCCCTGAGACTTGAGGCAAGGGTCTGCATTCCGTCCCAGGCTTTCATAAGCTCAGCCCAGTTCTCCAAGTCATCCTCGGGCAAGACCCAGCGCTCGGGCAGAAGCTCAGCAAGGAAAGCTTCTAGCCAAGCGCCATAGGCGGCCAGGGGCTGGGTGACGAGTTCACTGGTGGCCTCCGTTATGATGGCCAAGAGGGCCTCCCAGCCAGGGTGGGAGCCTAGATACTCGCGCCAGGCGGGTAGTCCCTTGAGTGGCGGCGCCAAGCGGAGGAGACGATGTTCCTCAGCCGTCAATCCAGAGGGAAATCCCCAGCCAGGGGCTGTGAGCAGTTCTAGGTGATGCTTCTGCCAACCTTGTAGTTCAGCTGAAACAAGGGTGAGGAGAGTCTTCCCCAATGGAGTATTACCCAGACTCACCTCGGGCGTACGCCAAGGAATTCTCAGCTTAGCAAAAACTGGAATCAAGATGGGAAGATATTGGGCCAGGTTTGGAAAAGCGACGCCTAGTTGGTCCAGGGATAAACCAGATTCAATATCCCGCCTGAGCGCCTGACCAATCATCTCCACTTCCCCCACGGGATCTTTAGCCTTCTGCACCGCAATGGATGTAGCAGGGATTTCCGGCCAAAGGATCTCCAACTGGCGTCCCTGAGCGAGGGAATGGATGAGTTCTTGTTCTAAAGGACTTAGTTCGGTGTGGCCCTGGACGATAATTTTTTCCACACCGGCAAGCACTGGGGTTTGTTTTATGAGCTCCAGACTCCGTCTGATTTGACCTGGAGCACTAAGAATCCCCTTCTCCGCCAGGATCTCTTGGTACGCACCATGGAGCATCACTAATTCATCCCGGCCTTCCTGGGGCATCGCAGAGAAAAGCTCCTCACCGAGATCCATTTGGCGAAAGAGGGATTTCAGTTCTTGCTTAAACCCTGGATAGTGGGAAATAGGGGCAAAGTAACGCAAATCAGCAGCATGCATCTGCACACTCTGCCAGATGGCCACCTCTTCTAAGACCCGATCCTCTTTATAAGAAACAAGACCCTCTTTGAGGATCTGGGCAACCAACCCCGGCATAGTGGTGACCTGAGCAGAGCTATCTGCCTGGGATACACTACGCCTAAAGTTGCGTAGATAATAGCTGGGAACAATATATAAGCAAGTCATGGCTTCGCCCCCCTATAATAAGAGCTCTTCAATGATCTGAGCCACTCCCTCCTGGTCATGGGATGGTGCGATCCGCGCGGCCTTATCCTTCAGCTGACTCGAGCCATTTTCCATGGCCACTCCCATACCGGCCCAGGCAATCATCTCCAAATCATTAATATTATCACCAATGGCGATCACTTCGGCGGCAGTAATCCCAAGCTTCTCCGCGACCTGGGCCAAGCCTGTTCCTTTACTGCATCCTAGGGGGAGTAGCTCAATGCCAAGCCAGATATTTCTCTTGGTCCTAAAGGATAGAGCAGTGAGGGATCCTCCATACTGGCGTTGAAACCCGGTAAAGAAACGATCCACCCTGCTTGTTTCGTCAATAATGGAAATTCGGATGGGGGATGCGGTGAGCGTAACTGGTTCCACAAACTCGACCCGCTCACCTAGATAGAGACTCAGGAGGTCTTCTGGTTCGTTCCAGCTCCCCACAGGGGCAACCACCCGTTCTCCGCCACTTTCACCCATGTAGACGATGTAATTAATCCCTTGTTGTTCAAGCTTGTCCACCAGATCTAAGGCCAAAGCGAGCTCGATACCCCTTTGAAATAGGATCTCGTTTTGGACTGGTTCGTAGATCACCGCTCCGTTATGAACGACCACGGGGGCTGTGAGCTCCAGTTCTTTGACCAGGTTCAACGTATTGGTGAGCCTGCGTCCTGTGGCCAAGACCACTTGAATTCCCCGGGCTTGAGCTTCAACGATAGCCCCCTTGGTTCTGTCTGTGAGCTTCGATTCACTGTTTAGAAGCGTTCCATCAATATCTAAAGCTAAAAGTCTGTATTTCATTATGCACCTCTTGATCCTAGAGCCAGATGGATACCTCATCGCGGTCCATCAAATCGATACATTCACGGAGCCGAGCACCTAAATGGGGATCATCGGTTGTGGCGTTGCGGACCTGTCGCAAAAGGTCAATGCCGCGGCGGAAGGCATACACCAGATCACCTTCATCAATGGACGAAGCTTCGAGCAGTGTGGTAAACTTCTCCCCATTACTCCAGCGATAAGCCAGGGCGGCCACATGATCATTAAACTGGACAGTGGAAAAGCCGATCATGCGCTGTTCCAACTTGGTCAGAGAGTGCCAGAGCCTGTAGACAGGTGTCAGATCGATCTTGTGTTTAATCCGATACTCGTTTTTCCTGGGTTCGTAACCCACTGCAACTAAGGCTGCATTGAGTTCGGCAGGGCTATAGGAATGGAAGAGTCCTTCCATGAACATTTCGGTAATCAGAAGCTCATTGCCATGAATCTGGCTCGCCAAGAGACCGGCCGTGGTCAGCTGATCCTCTTCCAGATAGCCAAGGGCCTCCAAGAGTGCCTTTTTATCGGAAAATTCCTCAATATACTTTTGGTGAGGATCGAGGGCTTGTTCCCGATAGATTAAGCGCTCATAGGCAGCGAGCTTTCGTCTAAAGCGGCGATGTTCTTTCCGTAGCGATTGACGGTCACGCTTGGGATGCTGCCGGTAGAAAGCACTGTCTAGACGCTGCAAGAGGGCACGCAGATCCCTTTTCAGCCCTTGCTTGGTTCGCTTGTTATACGAGGTGGCTAAACGCCGCTCTAGGTCGATTTTTTTGCGAAGTAAACGCCGCAGAGCATCGGCGCCCTTGAGATGTTTTGCATAGGGAGCCAGCTCTTCACCTAACAGTTCGAGCTTAACCAATACCCCCTGACGCTCCGCGGAAGCTTGGTAGGTAGCGAAGTTCTGGCCCAAGATCCGATGGATATCTTCCTCTCCATAGTTCTTTACTAGGTTGAGAATGGAATTGTACGTCAAAGCAAATTGGCTCTTGAGGGGTTCAATTTCCGCCTCTTTCATGCTGGGAAATTGACTGGGATCGAAATAATTGAGATCGACGAGGGTGAAAACATAGCCCTCTTCGTCAATACCCCGCCGGCCGGCCCTGCCAGCCATTTGAAAATACTCTCGATTGGAGATGGGTCTGAAGCTAACCCCATCCCATTTCGTGCTGGAGTCAAAGCAAACGGTCTTACAAGGGAAGTTGAGACCCACTGCAAAGGTTTCTGTGCAATAAAGGACCGAAATTAAGCGATGGGTAAAGAGCTCCTCCACGATGTCCTTTAAGACCGGAAGCATCCCCGCGTGGTGGTAGGCGATTCCCTTCATGAGCAGCCTGCGCAAATGGGGCCAACGCCCACTTTCGATGTTGGGATATCGCTTGAGGACTTCCTCAATAATGGCTTGAACCTGAGCCTTTTGCCCCTTATCCAAAAAATCCTGTTCTTCCCCTAAGGCTAGGGCATTACTTTCGCATTTGCGGCGACTAAAGGTAAAGAAAAGGCAGGGCAGATACTGATCCTTAATGGCATTAACCAGATCTAAATGCGTCGTAGTCGGTACATCAGGACGCCCGTCAATACTTTCCCCCACCAGTCTACGATACTTCTTCTGCACTTGTTGCATCGTGGTAAAACCCATGGAACGCTCATAAAGGGCGTGTTTGAGGGGCACTACGCGTTCGAAATGGGTTACAACTTCAACCTCAGGACTGGACTCCTGGACTTCCTCAATCCAGTTGGCCAATTCATCCACATTGGGAATGGTGGCACTCAGACCCAAAAAGCGCATGGAGGGGGGCATAAAGATGAGACTTTCTTCCCAAACACTTCCCCGCTCCGGATCGTCAATGTAATGTACTTCGTCGAAAATCACATAGCGAACATCCCGCACTCGCTCTGGGTCTTCTTGGAGCATATTGCGGAAAATCTCTGTGGTCATAATCAGAATCGGGGCATCGGGATTCACAACCACGTCCCCGGTTAAAATTCCCATGGCCTCAGGGCCCACTAGGGCCTTAAACTCCCTGTATTTTTGATTGCTCAGCGCTTTAATGGGCGCGGTATAAACGACACGCCCTCCGGCGCGATAGATCGTTTCAATAATGTAGTCAGCAATCAGGGTCTTCCCTACACCGGTGGGTGCGGCCACCAAGACAGACTTATTCTGATCGATAAAATCCACAGCTTGAGCTTGAAAGGGATCTAAAGTGAAACCGCGATATTTTCGAGTGGTTGTTTCCGTAGTCAAGGGATGCCTCCTTCTTTATCGAGCATGCTCGTTACCTTTTCCTTATGGTTTCCCATCTTCAGAGAAAAAGACGGGGCTACCCCAAGGAGTAACTCCCGTACAGCTACCGAATCATTGGCCTAAGAACGCTAGAACCTCTTCGGCCTTGGGAATAGACGGCTGAGCACCATGGCGAGTGACCGACAAGGCAGCAGCTGCATTGGCATAGCGGGCCGCCTCCACGAGACTCCGTCCGGAGCCGATTAAAGCCGCCAAAGCCCCGGTAAAGGTATCCCCTGCCGCCACCGTATCCACCACCTTGACCTGGTGGGCTGGCAGGTGAAATTCATCGGCTAAGGTAAGTCCGTAGACTCCCTGGGAACCAAGGGTGATGAGAACGGCTAGAACACCCCGATCCAAAAGGATTTGAGCTGCTTTGCGTGCCGAAGGAACATCTGTCACTTCAACACCGGTAAGGAGCTTCGCCTCACTCTCGTTGGGCGTAATCACCGTGATATGTGGGTATATGTCTAAGGGCAGGGCCTGGGCTGGTGCTGGATTCAAGACCACCTTGGCCCCCTGGCGATTGGCTGAACGGATAGCAGCCAGTACTGCAGGCAGAGGGATCTCCAGCTGAATCGCAACACAAGCGCATTCAGCCATCACTGGTTCGAGTGCTTCGATGTCCCGCAGACTTACCTGTCCATTGGCACCTGGCACAACCATAATCCGGTTATTGCCCGTTTCATCCACGAGAATCGAAGCGATGCCCGATGGCTGTTCTTCATCCATCACCAAATAATCGGTGTTAATTCCTTCCTCGGCCAACCGTTTCATTTGATCATGTCCAAAATCATCTTGGCCGACTCGTCCGGCCATAATGGTTTCGATTCCTTGCCTGGACACAGCCACTGCCTGATTGGCGCCCTTACCTCCGAAGAAGCGGTGGAAGGAGTTCGCTAGGATCGTTTCTCCCTCCAGGGGAACCCTAGGTGTATGTACGACTAGATCGATATTAAGACTTCCAATGACTAAAACTCGTCTTCGCTGCATCCTGAAAACCCCCTTTTCTTATGTTTTCGGGATCTAGCTGTAACTTCCTGCATTGCCGCAGCGACTTATGGTACAATATGGGCGACAGAATAGTGCCCACCAGGTACGGAATACTAAACTCGGGAGGTAGCCTATGCAAAATGACTTCGGTTTCAACTTTGATAACTCCTATGCCCGTTTACCCGAGTCTTTTTTCTCTCTTCAGGAACCCACGAGCCTGAAAAGTCCGAAATTGGTCTTGTTCAATGAGAAACTAGCGAGCCTTTTGGGCCTTTCCACTGAGGCTCTAAAGTCGGCTACTGGGGTCCAAATCTTATCAGGTGCCACCAAGGCCCCTGGCGGCATCTTGCTGGCCCAAGCCTATGCAGGACATCAGTTTAGCCATTTCACCATGCTCGGTGATGGACGGGCGGTAACCATTGGAGAGCAGATTACCCCCACAGGCCAACGCTATGATCTTCAGCTCAAGGGGTCAGGCAGAACACCCTACTCTAGAGGTGGCGATGGAAAAGCGACCTTAGGTCCCATGCTCAGAGAATACTTGATCAGTGAGGCCATGGCTGGTCTCAAGATCCCTACAACGAGGAGCTTGGCCGTAGTGACCACAGGGGAAGAGGTCTACCGGGAGAGGTTATTACCAGGGGCGATCTTAACGAGGGTGGCCAAAAGTCATCTTAGGGTGGGCACGTTCCAGTATGCTGCCAGTCGAGGAAATGATCAGGA